>JAJZYI010000228.1 GCA_021798135.1 Actinomycetes bacterium
ACCAGCCGGGCGGCGACCGTCCCGCAGCCGCTCACGTCGCGGCGGGCACCACCAGCCGGGCGGCGACCGCGTCGGCCAGCAGCCGGCCGCGGCGGGTGAGCACCGCCCGCCCCGCCCGGCGCTCGACCAAGCCGGCCAGCTCGGGCGCGTCGGGAACGGCGGCCTCGGGCACCCCGGCGGGCGTCCGCAGGCCGAGCGCCAGCGCCTCCAGGGCCTGCTGGGCGGGAGCGAGCACCTCCTCGCCGGCCTGCGGAGACCGCCCGGCGCGCACCCGGGCGACGTACCGGTCCGGCGTGCGGACGTTCCACCAGCGCCGCCCCTGCCGGTGCGAGTGCGCGGCGGAGCCGATGCCGCGGTACTCCCCGCGCGCCCAGTAGAGCCGGTTGTGCCGGCACCCGTGCCCCGGGCGGGCCCAGTTCGAGATCTCCTCCCAGCGGTAGCCGGCACCCTGCAGCAGGTCGTCGGCCCGCTCGTAGCGGCGTGCCAGCACGTCGTCGTCGGGGTGGCGGGACGGGTCGGCCGCGAGCGGCGTGCCGGGCTCGACCGTGAGCGCGTACACGCTGAGGTGCGGGGGCGGCGCGTCCAGCGTCAGGAGGTCGGCCAGGCTGCGGTCCCAGTCCTCGTCCGACTCGCCCGCGCCCCCCATGATGAGGTCGACGTTCCACGACGCCAGGCCCGCGCCCGCCGCCGCCGCGGCTGCGGCCACCAGGGCCCCCGGCGTGTGGCGGCGCCCGAGCCCCGCGAGCACGTGGGGCACCGTCGACTGGCCGCCGATCGACACCCGGGTCACGCCGGCGGCACGGTAGGCGGCCAGGCGCTCGGGGGTGACGTCCTCGGGGTTGCACTCGACCGTGACCTCGGCGCCGTGCGCGCGCGGCACGGCGTCGAGGATGGCCAGGAGCAGGTCGGGGGGCAGGCGCGACGGCGTGCCGCCACCGAAGAAGACCGACGTCGCGGGCGGGATGCCCTCCTCGGCCACCGCGTGGCGAGCCTCGGCGATGCAGGCCTCGGCGTAGTCGGCGAAGAGGTGGTCGCGGTCGACGTAGGTCGCGAAGGCGCAGTAGTCGCAGCGGGACCGGCAGAACGGCACGTGGACGTACACGCCGAAGCCCCCGGCCTCCCCTGCCGCGACGGCCCCCGTGCCCGGGCCCACCCCGGCGGCCCTCACCGGAGCGTCCCGGCGCCCCGCTCGGCAGCGGCTGCCGCCTTCGCCTCGTCCCACCGCCGCAGGGCCTCGAGCCGCTCGGCGCCGTGGTCGACGATCGGGCCCGGGCGGCCGGGCCCGCCGGCCTCGGGGAGGTAGCGACGGACGTACGCGCCGTCGGGGTCGAAGCGTGCCCGCTGCAGGTCGGGGTTGAACACCCGGTGGAACGGGGCGGCGTCGGTCCCGACTCCGGCCACCCACTGCCACCCGTGGTTGTTGGAGGCGATGTCCCCGTCGACGAGGTGCCACAGGAACCACCTGGCGCCCCAGCGCCAGTCGAGGTGCAGGTCCTTGACCAGGACGCTGGCCGCGGCCATGCGCACCCGGTTGTGCATCCAGCCCTCGGCGAGCAGCTGGCGCATGCCGGCGTCGACCAGCGGGAAGCCCGTGGTGCCGGTCGCCCAGGCGGCGAACCGCCGGCGGGCGCCGGCGCCGGTGTCGACCCGCAGGTGGGCGCCGGCGGCCGCGAGCGGCGCCCACGCCGAGGCCGGGTGGTGCCACAGCACGTCCGCGTAGAACTCGCGCCAGGCCAGTTCCGTGGCCAACCGGCGCTCGCCGGGCCCGTCGCCGAGGTGCTGCAGGATGCTGCGGGGATGGATCGTGCCCAGGTGGAGGTGGGGCGACAGGCGGCTCGTGGTGTCGCCGGCGGGCCGGTCCCGGTCGGACGCGTACCGTCCGACCGGCCCGTCCACGAAGCGGCGGAGCCGGTCGTGGGCGGCGGCGGAGCCGGCCTTCGGCAGCACCGGCGCGGGACCGAGGGGCAGGCCCGCCCACCAGCCCGGCACGCCGCCCGCCCGGCCGGGCGGGTCGGGCAGCAGGTCGTCGGGCCCGGCGTCGGAGGGAGCGCCGCGCAGGCGCAGGGGCGGGACCGCCACCGGCTCCCGCTCGGCCACCCGCTCCCACGCCCGCAGGAACGGGGTGAACACCCGGAAGGGCTGCCCCTGGCCGGTGCGGGTGGTCCCGGGCGTCACCGCGTACGGCGACCCGGCGCGCACCAGGCGGCGCCCGCCGGCCTGGAGCGCCCGTGCGACCTCGCGGTCGCGACGGCGCCCGTAGGGGCCGAAGTCGGCGGTGACGACCACCGAGCCGGCGCCCACCTCGGCCGCCAGCGCGGCGACGGCGCGCTCGGGCGGCCCCCTCCGCACGACCAGCGCGCCCCCGAGGTCGCGGTCGAGGGCCCGCACGCTCTCGGCGGCGAAGCGCCGCCGGTTCGGCCCGCAGCCGGCACGGGCCGCCCCGTCGACCACGAAGAGCGGCACGACGCCGTCGGCCCCGCCGAGTGCGGCCGCCGCGGCCAGGGCCGGGTGGTCGTCGGTGCGCAGGTCGCGGCGGAACCAGGCGACCGCCGGCGCCACCTAGCGCACCGCGGTGCCGTGCAGGCTCCGCAGCCTCCGGTCGAGGTGCGCCTCGATCGCCTCGCCCACGAGCATGGCGACGTCGTCGGTGACCGGCGACGCCGGCTCGGCGAGGGCGGCGCGCAGCCCCCCGCGGAGGATGGCCCGCAGCAGGGCCAGGCTGCCGGCACCCAAGGGGCGCCCCCGGCGGCAGGAGCGGCACAGGGCGCCGCCCTCCACCGGGTCGAACGCCACGAGCTCGGCGTCCTCGCCGCAGGCGACGCACACGTCGAGCTCGGGCGCGGCACCCTCGGATGCCAGCACCTTCAGCGCGAAGGCCGGCACCAGAAGCGGCGGATCGCCCTCGTCGAGGACCCGCAGCGCGCCGACCGCCATCTCGTACAGGCGGGGGTTGGCGTGGCCCTCCTGCGAGAGCTGGTCCACCACCTCGAGCACGGTGTACGCCTTGCCCATGCGGCCGAGGTCGGCCCGGACGCAGCGGAACGAGTCGATGACCTCGGCCTGGGTGACGATGTGCAGCTCCCTGCCCCGCCAGCACTGCACGGCGACATGGCTGGTGGGCTCCAGCCGCCCGCCGAACTTGGACGTCGTCCGGCGGATCCCCTTGGCCACGGCGCGGACCTTGCCGTTGTCGCGGGTCACCAGGGTCACGATCCGGTCCGCCTCGCCCAGGCGCACCGTCCGCAGCACGACCCCCTGGTCGCGGTACAGGCTCACCCTGGCCGGCTCCCGCCGCCGTCTCCCGGCACAGCGCTGGCGCGGCGCCGCGAGCCGCGACCGCCCAGGCGCGTGCCCAGCACGATCATCCCCACGATGCCGGCGGCGGTCAGCAGGATCGCGAGCGCCCCGGGGTAGCCGGCGACCGCCATCACCACCACCCCGCCGAGCACCACCAGACCGAACAGGATGGCCAGCGTCCGCATCCCCTCAGCCTCGCACATCCCCCGCCCGGCACGACCGCAGCCGGCCCGCCGGCCCCTTCGCGCCGTGCCCGCCATCCCCCACCCGGCACGACCGCAGCCGGCCCGCCGGCCCCTTCGCGCCGTGCCCGCCATCCCCCGGCCCCGGGAGCGGCCCCGGCGGGTGCCGCCCGCTCAGGACCGGACGCCGCCGTAGCGGCGCTCGCGCCGCTGGTACTCGGCCACGGCGTCGAAGAGGTCCCGGCGGCGGAAGTCGGGCCACAGCACGTCCGTGAACACCAGCTCCGAGTAGGCCAGCTCCCACAGCAGGAAGTTCGAGATCCGGTACTCGCCCGAGGTGCGCACCACGAGGTCGGGATCCGGTGCGTCCGGGTGGTACAGCCGGGACCGCAGGGAACGCTCGTCCACCTTGTCGGCCGGCACGCCGTCGCGCACCAGCTGCCGGACGGCGTCCACGATCTCGGCGCGGCCGCCGTAGTTGAACGCCATGGTCAGGGTCAGGCGCCGGTTGCCCGCGGTCAGGCCCGCCGACTCGTCCATGCGCCGCAGGACCCGCCGGGGCACCCGCCAGTCGCGCCGGCCGGCGAACCGGATGCGGACGCCCTTGGCGTGCAGCTCGTCACGGCGGCGGAGCAGCAGCGACTCGTTGAACCCCATGAGGTAGCGCACCTCGTCGGTGGGCCGGCGCCAGTTCTCGGTCGAGAACGCGAACATGGTCAGCCAGCGCACGCCGATGTCGAGGGCGCCGTCGACGGTGTCGAGCAGGGCCGCCTCGCCCGCCGCGTGGCCCTCCGTGCGCGGCAGGCCCCGCTGGCTCGCCCACCGCCCGTTCCCGTCCATCACGCACGCCACGTGCGACGGCACGCGCTCGAGGTCGATGTCGGGCGGGACGTCGTCGGGCGCGGTCACGGGCGCGAAGCTATCCCGTGGAGCCACCGGCACCGCACGCGACCGGCCGTGCCGTTCCCGTGGAGGCCCCGCCGCACGCGACCGGCCGTGCCGTTCCCGAGCAGGCCGGCACCGCACGCGGCCAGCCGCCCGGCACCTGGCGCGGGCGGCTGGCCTGTCACTGCGGAAGGTGGTCTCCGGCCTGCGGCGGTGCGCCGCCCCGGAGCGTCCCTGACCGGATCGGTGATCCGGTCAGGCGGTCACAGCGCGCGGACCTTGGTGGCCTGCGGGCCCTTCTGACCGGCCGAGGACTCGAACTCCACCCGCTGGCCCTCGAACAGCTCGCGGTAGCCGCTGCCCTCGATCGCCGAGTAGTGCACGAACACGTCGGAGCTGCCGTCGTCCGGCGTGAGGAACCCGTAGCCCTTGGTGGCGTTGAACCACTTGACGGTACCTTCGGCCATTTCGCCCTGCCTTTCCACGCATTGGATCTTGCGGGCGACACGGACGTCAGCCAACAACGACGCACGGGCCGCGTGTTCCTCCCGGCGCTCCCGATAGCGTAGCGCCGGCTCTGGCGCGGTGCATGCACGCCGGCTGCACGCCGCCGCCGGCGGACCGCCGGCCCGGCGAGGCGGGCGGGCCACCACCCGCGGCGCCATGACCTGGGACGCAGTCACGCCCCGGCCGCCGGGATAGCGTCGCACGGCGTGGAGGACGGCAGCGCTCCGCAGGTGCATCCCGCAGCTCGCTCCGCGGTGCCGGACGGAGCCGGGACGCTGCGGCACGACCTGCGTGCCGTCACGGGAGCGCTTCCCGGCGGCGGCGAGCAGCGACCGGGCCAGCTGGCGATGGCCGAGGCTGTCGAGCGCGCCCTCGCGAGCGGGCGGCACCTCGTCGCGCAGGCGGGCACGGGCACGGGCAAGACCCTGGCCTACCTCCTGCCGGCGATCCGCTCCGGCGCCACGGTCGTGGTGTCCACGGCGACCCGGGCGCTGCAGGACCAGCTGGCCGGCAGCGACCTCCCCCAGGTCCAGCAGGCGCTCGGCGCGCAGCGGCCCGTCCGGTTCGCCGTGCTCAAGGGTCGGTCGAACTACCTGTGCCGCCAGCGCGCCGCCGAGATCGCCGGCCGCCCGTCGTG
>JAJZYI010000229.1 GCA_021798135.1 Actinomycetes bacterium
CGGCCGGCCCCCGAGCACGGCTCGGCCGCGCCGGGCGCGGGCGCGGCGGTACCATGACGCGGTGACCAGCGGTCGGCCCGCCGCCCAGCGGCAGCACGGGGCGCTCATCCCGCTTCCCCGGCCCCCGGCGGAGGCGCCGAGCCACCGTGACGAGCGCCTCACCGACGTCGACGAGTGGGGCAGGTCCGAGCGCATGCGGCGCCTGGCGCGCCTCGCCTACACGCCGCTCTACCGCTACTGGTTCCGCGCCGAATGGGAGGGGATCGAGAAGATCCCGACCGAGGGCGGGGCGCTGCTCGTGGCCAACCACGCCGCCGCCATCCCCTCGGACGCGCCGGTGATCATGCACGGCATCGAGGAGGAGCTCGGCCGGCCGGTCTACGGCATGGCGGACTTCTTCTTCCGGACGGTCCCCTGGGTGGGCACGCTGTGGGCCCGCGCCGGCGGCGTCACCGCCCATCCGGACAACGCCCTGCGCCTGCTGCGCGACCAGGGCCAGCTCGCCCTGGTGTTCCCCGAGGGGACCAAGGGGCCGTCCAAGCAGTACACCGACCGCTACCGGCTGCGCCGCTTCGGCCGGGGCGGCTTCGTGGAGATCGCCATGCGGGCGGGCGTGCCGGTCGTCCCGATCGCCGTGGTCGGCGCCGAGGAGTCGATGCCCATCGTCATGCGGCTGCCGACCCTGGCTCGGGCCCTCGGCGTGCCGTACCTGCCGGTCACGGCCAACATGCTGCTGCTCGGCCCGATCGGCGCCGTCACCTACTTCCCCGCCAAGTTCCGGCTCAGGGTCCTCGACCCGGTGCACTTCGACGTGCCGCCCGGCCAGGAGCGCTACTCGAAGAGCCGCGTCATGGACGAGGCCGAGCGCATCCGCCTCGCGCTGCAGGAGACCCTGTACGACATGCTCCGGGACCGCCGGAGCATCTGGTTCGGCTGACGCCCGTGGGACGCCGCGTCCTCGTCACCGGACTCGACAGCTTCTGGGGCGGCCGCATGGCCCAGACCCTCGAGACCGACCCCGACGTCGAGATGATCATCGGCATGGGCCGCAGCGAGCCGACCGTGGCGCTCGAGCGGACCGAGTTCGTCCGGGCCGACCAGACGTACTCCATCCTCTCCCGGATCGTGCGCGCCACCCAGGTCGACACCGTGGTGCACACCTTCCTGCTGGTGGACTCCACCCAGGTCGCCGGCCGCGCCCTGCACGAGGTCAACGTGATCGGCACCATGAACCTCCTGGCCGCTGCCGGGCAGGCCGGATCCCCGGTCAGGCAGCTCGTGGTCAAGTCGTCCACCCTGGTGTACGGCGCGTCGTCCCGGGACCCCTACTGGTTCCGGGAGGAGCACCGGCGGGTCGGGTCGCCCAGGACACGCCTGGAGCGCTCCCTCGTGGAGGTGGAGACCCTCGTCCGCGACTTCGCCGAGGACAACCCGTCCACGCTGGTCACCGTGCTGCGGTTCGCCAACGTCCTCGGCTCGAACATCGTCACGCCGCTCAGTGCCAACCTGGCACGGCGCGTCGCCCCGACGATCGCCGGCTTCGACCCGCTGCTGCAGTTCGTGGAGGAGTCCGACGTGGTCCGCTGCCTGGAGCACGTCACCCGCCACCGCGTCCCCGGCCTCTACAACGTCGCCGGCGACGGCAAGCTCCCGTGGCACGAGGTCATCGCCAGCTGCCGGGCCGCCCCGCTCCCCCTCCCCGCGATCGGGACGGGGCTCGTCGCCTCGCCGCTCGCCCGGCTCGGCGTGATCGACTTCCCCCCCGAGCTCGAGAGCCTGCTGCGCTTCGGGCGCGGCGTCGACACCACCCGCCTGAAGCAGACCGGGTTCCGCCTGCGCCACACCACGGCGGGCGCGGTCGACAGCTTCATCCGCGCCGTGCGCCTGCGGCGCAGCGTCGGCGACGCCTCGCCGACGTACACGTTCGAGCAGGACGTGGAGCAGTTCTTCCGCCACTCGCCGGCCGTCGTCGACACCGGGACCGAACCCTGAGCGCTGCGCTGCCGGCCAGCCGGCCCGGGGCGCCCTCGGGCCATCTGGTGCGCCGTCAGGCCGGCTCCTGGGTGCTCGCCGGCCCCCAGGCCCGCACCAGGTCGTCGCCCCGCTCGGCCCACTCCTCGGTGGTGATGGCATAGCGGACGTGGTCCTCCCACCTGCCGTCGATCTCCAGGAAGCGCAGGGCGACCCCCTCCTCGCGGAGCCCGAGCTTCTCCACCACGCGGCGGCTCGGACGGTTGCGCGGCACGATGGCGATCTCCACGCGGTGCAGGCGCAGCGTCTCGAAGGCGAACTGCAGCAGCACCACCACCGACTCCGGCGCCAGGCCCTGGCCGGCGACGCGCTCGTCGACCCAGTAGCCGATGAAGCCGTTCTGGAAGGGGCCGCGCTGGATCGACGACAGCGTGATCTCCCCGACGAGCCGGCCGGCCACGAAGATGCCGAACCCGAACCCCCCGCCGAGCTGGCGCTCCCGCTCGCGCGCCGCGCAGCGGGCTGCGAAGCTGGCCCGGTCCTCCGGCGCCGGCGGCGCCCCGGCCGGCCGGGGCTCCCACGGCACCAGCCAGTCCCGGCACCGCTGGCGGATCTCGTACCAGGCCGGGTAGTCGCGCTCGTGGAGCGTGCGCAGGTGCACGCGCCGGCCCGACAGCTCGGGCGAGGCCAGCCGGTCGGTCCGGCCGATCACCGGTCCAGCACCTCGGCCAGCGCAGCCAGCAGCGCGTCGACGTTGCGACGCCGGGCCGTGTGGCCCATGCACCCGATGCGCCACACCTTCCCCGCCAGCCTGCCGGCACCCGAGCCGATCTCCACGCCCCAGTCCTGCAGCAGCCGCCGCCGCACGTCGGCCTCGCTCGCGCCGCCGGGCAGGTCGTCGGGCACGACCACGGTGGTCAGCTGCGGCAGGCGGTGCCCCTCGGGTGCGAGCAGCCGCAGCCCGAGCCGCTCCAGGCCGTCCTGGAGGGCCTGGCCGCAACGCCGGTGGCGCTCGCGCACCGTGTCGAGCCCCTCGGCGAGGACCGCGCCAAGGGCGCCGTGCAGTGCCGACACCATCGTCACCGGCGCCGTGTGGTGGTAGGTACGGCCCCCGCCGGCCTCGACGTACGCGGCGATGAGCGACAGGTCCAGGTACCAGGACCGGGGGTTCGCGACCAGCCGCGAGCGGGCACGGTCCGACACGGTGATCGGCGCGAGCCCCGGAGGCGCTCCCAGGCACTTCTGCGAGCAGCTGTAGGCGACGTCGACGCCCCACTCGTCCACGGCGACCTCGATGCCGCCGAGCGACGTCACGACGTCGGCGACGACCAGGGCGTCGCCCTTGCCGGCGGCGACCGCCGCCACGTCGTTGCGGACCCCGGTGGACGTCTCGGCGTGGACCAGGGCGATGACCGACGGCGCCGGGTGCGCTCCGACGAGGGCCGCCGGGTCGAGCGGCTCGCCCCACGGCGCCTCCACCCGCACGACGTCGGCCCCGGCACGGCGCGCCACCTCGGCGATGCGCTCGCCGAACAGGCCGTTCACCCCGACCACCACCGGGGCACCCGGCTCGACGAGGTTGACCATCGCCGCCTCCATCCCCGCCGAGCCCGTGCCCGACAGCGGCAGGGTCAGCGCGTTCCCGGTGGCGAAGACGGTGCGCAGCCGTTCGCACGTCTCGTCGAGCAGGTCGAGGAACGCCGGGTCGAGATGGCCGGTCACCGGCCGCACCAGGGCGGCGGCCACCTCCGGGTACGGGTTGGACGGGCCTGGGCCCATGAGCAGGCGCTCCACGATCGGCGGCATCCTCCGATGCTAGGCACGGACCCCCGGTGTTCCGCCAAGCCGGGCACCGGGCGCGCCGGCCGGACGGCCGGTCGCAGCTTCGGGCGATCCCGACGGGACCGGCCGGTCAGGCAAGCAGGCTGGCAGCCAGGCCGTCGAGGATGTCGTCCTCGGACACCAGGCAGCGCGACTGCCCGAACGCCGCCATCACCTCGGCCAGGATGAGCACGCCGCCGACGATCACGTCGGCGCGGCCCTCCACCATGCCCGGCCGCCGCGCCCGGTCGGCTGCCGGCTCCCCCGCCAGGCGCTCGAGCCACAGCTCCACGTCCCGGCGGTTGAGCGTGGTGTGGTGGACGAGCCGCCGCTCGTAGACGGCGGTGCCGCTCGCCAGCATCGACAGGGTCGACACGGTGCCGGCCAGCCCGACCAGCTGTCCCCCGGCACCAGGGGCAGGGAGCGAGCGCCGAGCCCGCCCCAGCTCCTCGGCGACGGCCCGGCGGGCCTCGTCGAGCTGCGCCGCGCTCGGCGGGTCGCCACCCAGCAGCCGCTCGGTCACCCGCACGCACCCGACGTCCACGGACACCGCCGCCGGCGGAGCGCCTGCCGGCGCCCCCACCGCGAGCTCCGTCGAACCGCCGCCGATGTCCACCACCAGGACCGGCTCCGACCGGTCCCACCCGGCGGGCAGCCGCGCCGTCGCGCCGGCGAACGACAGCCGTCCCTCGTCGCTGCCCGAGAGCAGCTCCGGGCGCGTGCCGGTCACCGCCGCCGCCTGCTCGAAGAACGACTCGGCGTTCTTCGCGTCCCGAGCGGCCGACGTGGCCACCAGCCGCACCCGTCCGACGCCCAGGCGGTCCATCACCTGCCGGTACCCGCGCAGCACGGCGATCGTGCGCTCGACGGCGGCGGGGTCGAGCCGCCGGGTGGCGTCGACGCCCTGGCCGAGGCGCGTGACCGCCATGCGCCGGTCCAGCACCTCGCCCGCCGCGTCCACCACCAGGAGCCGCGTGGAGTTCGTGCCGCAGTCGACGGCCGCCACGGGCGCCCCCTGCCCGGTCACGGTCCGACCCCGGTGCGGTGGAAGGCCAGGGGATCCAGACCGAGCTGCTGCGCCGCCCAGGCGCCGACGGGGTCGTCGCCCCCGGACAGGTGCCACGCGACGTGGGCGTGCAGGCACTTCACGCCCCGACGGGTGCCGCCGACCCCGCCGGCCGGCACGGGGCCGGGAGCGCCGCCGGTACGGCGACGCAGCGCCTCCACCACCTGCCGGCGGCCCGCCGCGTACCGGTCGTGGGCCGCGGCGACGGCAGCCGGGGCGACGGCGGCCGCGGCGCGGCGGACACCGCCGTCGGACTCGAGCCGGCTGACGGCAGCACGCAGCTCGGGGTCGACCAGCCAGAAGCGCGTCGGCATGGGGGTGCCGTCACCGAGCCACGGCTCGTTCTCGATCACCACGGGAGCCCCGTCGGGCCGCCGCACCGCGACCCGGAACGACCCCGCCGGCGGGCGGCCGAGCAGCCGCTCGACGGCCTGAGCGTCGCCAGGCTCCACCGGCCCGCGCCGCAGGGCAGGCTCGCCGGTCCCCGCGCGCTCGCCCGATGCCGCGCGACCGCCCGGCGCCGAGGGCTCGCGCGGTCCACCGGTCTCGCCTGACGCGATGGGCTCGCCTGGCACCATGGGCCCGCCCGGCCCACCGGGCTCGTCCGTGCCGGGGCGGCCGCCGGAGGCCGGCGGGGCGCCGGCCGGTC
>JAJZYI010000230.1 GCA_021798135.1 Actinomycetes bacterium
CCGGGGACGGTGCTCCCGCCGGCGGCGTCGGACTACACGGTCGCCGGGACGGCGGCCGCGACGGTCTTGGTGGGGAGCCCGGCGAACACCGTGCGCGTCACCGTGCCGGCTGCGGTCGCCGCCGGCACGGCGGTGACGGTGCAGGTCGCGGCGGTGGCGAACCCGCCCGAGGGCGTCGACGGGCCCTCGCTGCTCGCCGTGGCCACCAGCTCCGACACCGTGGCGTCCCACCCGGCCACCGGCCTCGTGTTCGGGGGAGTCGTGGCGGGCGTGGGCGTGTCGCCGGGCAGCACCCTCGCCGGGGCCACGTCGGCGTGGACCGTGACGTTCGACACCAGCGCGGACGGCGCCCTGGCCGCCGGCGACACCATCACCGTGCAGGCGCCGGCGGCCACCGCGTTCGCGTCGGCGACCGCCACCGTGGACGGCTCGGCGCCCGCTGCCGTGTCCTCACCGGCCGCCGGCGAGCTCGTGGTCACCCTGGCCGGGCCCGTCCCCGGCGGGGCGGTGGTGACCCTGGTCGCCGGCTCGGTGGCCGGCCCGCCGGCAGGTGCCTACCCCGGCAGCGACTTCTCGGTGCAGACCACGGCGGACTCGGCGGCGAGCCCGGCCGCCGGGCTGACGTTCACCGGCCCCGCCGCCCAGCTGGCGTTCACGGCGGTCCCGTCGTCGATGGCCGTCGGGGGTCGGGCGGCCGTGGTGGTCTCCGTGGAGGACTCGTCGGGCCGGGTCGTCACGTCGGACGGGACCACCGCCGTCGGCCTGGCCGTCACCAGCGGCACCGGCGGACCGGGGGCGACCCTGACGTGCGCCGCCGACCCGGTCACCGCCGCCGCCGGCGTGGCCGCGTTCAGCTGCTCGATCGGCACCGCCGGCAGCGGCTACACGCTGACGGCGACCGCGGCGGGCCTGCCGAGCGCCGTGTCCGGCGCGTTCGACGTGACGTCACCGCCGCCGGCCGCGGCCGCGGCGCCGCCGGCGGGCACCGGCACCGCCGTCACCGTCACGTCGTCGGCGAACCCGGCGACCGCGGGCACGCCAGTGCTCCTCACGGCCACGGTGGCACCCGCGCCCGACGGCGGCACGGTCACCTTCACCGACGACGGGGCCGCCGTCGCCGGCTGCACGTCGGTCCCCGTGGCGGCGGGGACCGCCACCTGCACCACCAGCTTCGCGACGGCGGGGACGTTCGCCGTCACCGCCCGCTACTCGGGCGACGCGACCTACGCCGCGTCGACGTCCGGGCCCCTGTCCCAGGCCGTCGACGCGGCGGCGCCGACGACGACCACCGTCACGGTCAGCCCGGCCTCGGTCACCCGGGGCACCACCGTCACCTTCTCGGCGACGGTGCGCTACGCCGGGACGGCACCGGGCGCGACGGCACCGGGGGCGACGGCGGTGCCGACCGGGCGGGTGACCTTCACCACCGGCTCGACGACGCTGTGCTCGGCCCCCCTGTCCCCGTCGCCGCTCGCCGTCGCCTCCTGCACGGCGGCCTCCGCACCGGTGGGCACCGACGTCGTGACGGGCACCTACGGGGGCGACGCCACCGGCGCGCCGTCGTCGGGCACCGCCACCCTGGCGGTCGCGCCGGGCCCTGCGGTCGCCGCGGCCGGCTACTGGCTGGTGGGGGCGGACGGCTCCGTGTACGCCTTCGGCGACGCCGGGTTCCACGGGTCGCTGCCGCAGCTGGGGATCCGGGTGTCCGACATCGTCGCCATCGCAGCCACCCCCGACGGCGGCGGCTACTGGCTGGTGGGGGCGGACGGCTCGGTGTACGCCTTCGGCGACGCCGGGTTCCACGGGTCGCTGCCGCAGCTCGGCGTGCGGGTGTCGGACATCGTGGGGGTGGCCGTCGCCCCGGGCGGCGGCGGCTACTGGCTGGTCGGCGCCGACGGCGGGACCTTCGGTTTCGGCGACGCCACCTTCCACGGATCGCTGCCGCAGCTCGACGTGCGGGTGTCGGACATCGTGGGGGTCGCCTCGGCACCGGGCGGCGGCGGCTACTGGCTGGTCGGCGCCGACGGCGGCGTCTTCGGGTTCGGCGACGCCGGCTACTTCGGCTCGGCCCACCAGGTGGACCCCTCCCTGCCCGCCGGCGGCGCCAACGCGGTCGCCCTGCACGCCCCGGTGACCGCCGTCGTGGGCGGGCCCGGCGGCAGGGGCTACTGGCTGGTCGGCGCCGACGGGTCCGTGTTCGGGTTCGGCGACGCCGGCTACTTCGGCTCCACCTGGCAGGTCGATCCGTCGTTCCCGGCAGGGGGCTTCAACGTCGCCTACCTCGGGATGCCGGTGGTCGCCATGGCGGCGGGCCCCGCGGGAGCGGGCTACTGGCTGGTCGGCGCCGGCGGCCAGGTGCTCTCCTTCGGGAGCGCGACCTACCAGGGCTCGCTCCCGGGCGACGCCATCGCGGTGCGGGACGTGGTCGGCGCCGCCGTGCCCTGACGGGAGCCGACAACCTCTGCCGGTGAGACCGGCTCGGCTGGTTCCGAGCCGCCGACGCATGAGCACGGGCGTGCCCCGAGCCCGTGCGGCCGCGGCGGCTGCTCCCCGGTGGTCGGCGTTCCCGGGGGTCGGCGCTCCTGGGCGTCGGGACCGCGGGCCGGGCGGCGGCAGGCGGGGCCGTCGGCCGGGGGGCGGCCCCGCCAGGCCGGGCCGGCCCGCCGACTTCCGTAGGATGGGCGGATGCCCAGGCGCCACATCTTCACCGCCGTCGCGTGGCCGTACGCCAACGGACCCCGGCACATCGGCCACATCGCCGGCTTCGGGGTCCCCAGTGACGTCTTCGCCCGCTACCAGCGGATGGCAGGCGAGCGGGTGCTCATGGTGTCGGGCACCGACGAGCACGGCACGCCCATCCAGGTCCAGGCCGACAGCGAGGGCATCACGGCGGCCGAGCTCGCCGACCGGTACAACCGCGTCATCGTGCGGGACCTGCACGACCTGGGCATGTCCTACGACCTCTTCACCCGCACCACCACGAGGAACCACTACGCCATCGTCCAGGAGATGTTCACGGCGCTGTGGGACAACGGGTACATCGTCGAGCGTCCCCAGCGCTCGGCCATCTCGCCGTCGACGGGCCGGACCCTCCCGGACCGGTACCTGGAGGGGACCTGCCCCATCTGCGGCTACGACGGCGCCCGGGGCGACCAGTGCGACCACTGCGGCAACCAGCTCGACCCGCAGGACCTGATCGATCCTCGCAGCAAGATCAACGGCGAGCGGCCGACGTTCGTGGAGTCGAGCCAGATGTTCCTGGAGCTGCCGGCGTTCGCCGAGGTGCTCGGCTCGTGGCTGCAGTCGCAGACCGACTGGCGCCCCAACGTCGTGAACTTCTCCCGGCGGCTCCTCGACGACCTCAAGCCCCGTGCCATCACCCGCGACCTCGACTGGGGCGTGCCCGTCCCGCTGCCGGGCTGGCGCGACCGGCCGGACAAGCGGATCTACGTCTGGTTCGACGCGGTCATCGGGTACCTGTCCGCGTCGGTCGAGTGGGCCCGGCGCACCGGCGACCCCGACGCGTGGCGGCCGTGGTGGACCGAGGGAGCCGACGCCCGCTACTTCATGGGCAAGGACAACGTGGTCTTCCACACCATCATCTGGCCGGCGATCCTGCTGGGTGCGAGCGGCCGGCCGGCCGGGACGCCGGGCGCCATGGGCGTGCTCCGCCTGCCGTCGGAGGTCGTGTCGAGCGAGTTCCTCACCATGGAGGGTCGCAAGTTCTCGAGCAGCCGCGCCGTCGTGATCTACGTGCGGGACGTCCTCGACCGCTACGGGGCCGACCCGCTGCGCTACTACCTGGCCGTCGCCGGGCCCGAGACCTCGGACACGGACTTCACCTGGGAGCAGTTCGTGACCCGCAACAACGGCGAGCTCGTCGCGGGGTGGGGGAACCTCGTGCACCGCTCGCTGTCGCTCGTCGCCAAGCACCTGGGTGCGGTGCCGGCGGCCGGCGAGCTGACCGAGGCCGACCACGACATCCTCTCCCAGGGGAGCAGGGCGTTCGCCAGCGTCGGGCAGGCCCTCGGCCGGTCGCAGCTGCGGGCCGGCGTCACCGAGGCCATGCGGGTGGTCGCCGCCGCCAACAAGTACCTGTCCGACCAGGAGCCGTGGAAGCGTGTCGGCTCGGAGCCGGACCGGTTCGCCACCATCATGCACTGCGCGCTCCAGCTGGTCGCCGACTGCAACCGCCTGCTGGCCCCGGTGCTCCCGGCGACGGCGGACAAGGTGGCGGCCATGCTCGGCGGCCACGGGCCGTTCGCCGGCCAGCCTCGCGTCGACGAGGTGGAGGACCTCGACGGGGGGCGCCCGTACCCCGTCATCACCGGCGACTACGACGGCGTGGCGGCATGGCGGTCCGAGCCCGTGGTCCCGGGCACGCCGGTCGCGCCGCCGACGCCCCTGTTCTCCAAGCTCGACGCGTCCGTGGTCGACGAGGAGCTGGCTCGCCTGGCGTCGTCCTGAGCCAGCGCGTGGTGGGGGGCCACAACGGTCCCCTCGGGCAACGCTCGGTCCGCCCGGAGCGCGCATGTTGGGGGCGCTGCGGTGCCGGCGCGCCCGGTGACGTGCGGGTGCGGCGGCTCAGGTGCCATCGCACGCGTCCCTCACGCTGCCGTGCCGGTGCAGCAGCCGGCTGGGGCCTGTAACATGAACATGTGAGCAGTAGTTCACGTGTTGTGGCCGGCGACGCCGTGCCGCCGGCTCGCGTCGGGGCGTCGCGTGCGCAGGGCGGCATGGCACGTCACGGTCGGGCCGGCTCGGCCGTGACGGCTCCGGCCGATCCGGCCGTCGCCGATCAGGCCGTCGCCGATCGGGCCAGCAGCGACCCGGCCATCGCCGACCTGGCCGAGGTGTTCGGCCTGTTGGCCGATCCCGGCCGGCTCCGCCTGCTGGTGGCGCTGGCGGACGGCGAGCGCTGCGTCGGCGACCTGGCTGCCGCGGCCCTGCTCAGCGAGTCCGCAGCCAGCCACGCCCTGCGCATCCTGCGGGCGCACCGCGTGGTGGCGGTGCGCAGGTCGGGACGCATGGCCTACTACGCGCTGGCCGACGAGCACGTGCGGACCCTGCTGGACGTGGCGCTGACGCACGTCGCCCACAGCCCGGCCCTGCACGGCCAGGCGGATGCCCGCCGCCGACGACCCGCTGACGGTCAGGGGCGACCCGCCGCGTCCGGGCGAGCCGGTGACGCCGGTGGCTGACCACCCCGGTGCCCCCGATGGCCGTCCGGGGGACGGGACGGCACGGCATGCCGGATCCCGCGCCGACATGGGCGAGGATCCCAATGCCGGCGCGGTCCCGGACGCCGTCCCCGCACCGGCGGGCGGCGGGGCCGAGGCGTGTGGCGGCGGGGCCGAGGCGTTTGGCGGTGGAACCGAGGCACGCGGCGGGGCCGAGGCGTGCGGCGGCGTGACGGCCGGTGCGCACCGGGCGCTGGCGGGCGCCGGCACCGGTCGCGACGCC
>JAJZYI010000231.1 GCA_021798135.1 Actinomycetes bacterium
GCACCACCGCCCGCCGGCACCGCCGCCCGCCGGCACCGGCCGGCGCGCCGCCGCGCAGCGGTGCCACTACGGTGGCGAGGGTGCGCGTGCTGCTGGTGTCCACCTACGAGCTCGGCCACCAGCCGCTCGGCCTCGCCGTGCCCGCCGGCGCGCTCGCCGCCGCCGGGCACGAGGTGCGCTGCACCGACCTGTCGGTGGAGGACCTCGACCCCGCCGACGCCGACTGGGCGGACGCCGCGGCGGTCTCGGTCCCCATGCACACCGCGACGCGCCTGGCGCGCCGCGTCGTCCGGGACCTGCGCGGCCGGCGGCCGGCGCTGCCCGTGGCCTTGTACGGCCTGTACGCGGCGGTGGGCGCCGCCGACGCCGACCTCGCCGTCGACATCGCGGTGGCCGGCGAGTACGTCCCCGAGCTCGTCGCCTGGGCCGACCGGCTCGCCGCGACGGGGGCGGCGCTCGCGACGCCGGCGGCAGCTCGCGTCGTGGTACGCCTGGACCGGCACCGGCAGCCGCTGCCGGCACGCCGGCTGCTGGCGCCGCTGGAGCGCTACGCGCAGGTGGTCGTCGCCGGCGAGCGGCGGCTGGCGGGCTACGTCGAGGCGAGCCACGGCTGCGCCCACCGCTGCCGGCACTGCCCCGTCCCCGTCGTCTACGACGGCAGGACACGGCTGGTCGACGTGCCCGGCCTGCTCGCCGACGTGCAGGCGCTGGTCGACCTGGGGGCACGCCACCTCACCTTCGGCGACCCGGACTTCCTGAACGGGCCCCACCACGCCCGGCGCGTGGTGGAAGCCGTCCACGGGGCGTTCCCCGACCTGACCTTCGACGCCACCGTCAAGGTCGAGCACGTCCTGCGGCACCGCACGCTGTGGCCCGCCATGGCCGCGGCCGGCTTCCTGTTCGTGACGACCGCGGTCGAGTCGGCGGACGACCGCGTGCTCGCCCGCCTCGCCAAGGGCCACACGGTGGCGGACGCCGTCCAGGCGGTCGCGGTGCTGCGCGGCGCCGGCATCGAGCCCCGGCCGACGTTCGTGCCCTTCACCCCGTGGACCGACGCCGCTGGCGTGGCCGCCGTCCTCGACCTGCTGGCCCGGTGCGACCTCCAGGGCAACGTGGACCCGGTGCAGCTCGGGATCCGCCTCCTCGTCCCGCCCGGCTCGCTGCTGCTCGGCGACCCCGACCTGCAGGCGTGCCTGGACGGCTACGACGCCGAGGCGCTGACCTGGCGGTGGCGCAGCCCGGACCCGCGGCTCGATGCCCTGGCGCCGGCGCTCTCGGCCCTCGCCGAGGACGCCGAGGCCGAGGGGTGGGGGCCGGCACGGTCCCACGACGCCGCCCGGCGCCTGGTGGCGGAACGCCTGGCCATGCCGGACCGTGCTGCCGCCCCGCCGCCGGACCCCGCCCTCCGCAGCCCGCTCGCCCCCGAAAACCGCCCGCGCCTGACCGAGGCCTGGTTCTGCTGCGCCGAGCCCACCGAGCGCCAGTGGGCGGGTGCCGGCCCGTCCGCCAGCCGGTGCCGGTGAGCCAGCGCCCCCGCCACGACGCGGGGTCCCGGGCCGGCTCCGCCGTCGGCACGCCCGAACGAAAGGATCCCCCGGTGCCCGTCCGCGACCGCCACGACCCCCCGCCCCGGCGCCCGGCGGCGGCCCCGGCCGACGCGCACGAGTGGGTGAGCTTCGCCGACCCCGACGAGGACCGGACGTGGCTGTTCGACGTGACGTTCCTGGAGAGCCCGTGGACGTGCATCTTCGGCCGGGGCTGCCAGGGGGTCCTCACCGGACCTGCCGCCGAGCGCAACCAGGGCTGCTGCTCGTACGGCGCGCACTTCACCGACGACGACGACCTCCGGCGGGTCGAGCGGGCCGCCGCCGCGCTCACGCCCGAGCAGTGGCAGTTCCACGGCAGGCGTCCCCGCACGCCGGGGGCGTCGCCCGTCGTCCGGACCACGCGGTCCGGCCAGCAGGCGACCCGGCTCGTCGACGGCGCTTGCGTCTTCCTCAACCGCCCCGGCTTCCCCGGCGGCTCGGGGTGCGCCCTGCACCTCGCCGCCATCCAGCGCGGGGTCGCGCCGCTCGCGTTGAAGCCCGACGTGTGCTGGCAGCTGCCGCTGCGCCGCGAGGACCACCGCGACGACGCCGGCCACGTCACCACCGTCGTCCGGCAGTGGGACCGGCGCGACTGGGGTGCCGGCGGCGCCGACTTCCACTGGTGGTGCACGGAGTCCCCCGACGCGTTCGTCGGTGACCGCCCGGTGCACCAGGAACTGCGCGACGAGCTGCTGGCCCTGGTCGGCGAGCCGGTGCACGCGCTGCTGCGGGCGGCGCTGGACGCCAGGGCGGCCACCGAGCCGGCGACCCGCACGCGGGCCCGGAGCCAGCCACGGTCGGACCGCACCGTGGTCGCCCTGCCTCACCCCGCGTTGCGCCGGCGCTGACCGGGGGGACACCGCCCTCGGCGGCCGAGCGGCTCGCGACCGGCGCCGGGTCCGGCTCGCAGCGCGCTCAGCGCGCCACGTGCCCGCTCACTCCGCCAGCGGGTCGTCCTCGTCGTCGCCGACCGAACCGAGCATCTCGTCGAGCTCGTCGGCCTCCGCCATGCACCACGAGGCGTGCTCGTCCTCGGGCTCGGCACCGCACTCCGGGCAACGCCGGTTGGCGGTCGCGACCGACCGCTTCAGGCTGCGTGCCTCTTCGAACCGGCGATGCCGTCCCTTCTTCACAGCAAGTCCTCCGTGGGTCGAGTGCAGACCCTGGCTGCGGCTCCCCGAGTCTACCGCCGGCACCGAAACGACCGTCACGGGTCGCGATGACACCCGGACGATGCTGCGCCGGACCGGCGCAGCCGGAACTGCTCCACGCTACCCGATGGACGCGTGCACCGGCCACCGGCCGGCGCGACCGGCCCAGGCCACCGGTGGCGGCCCGCTACAGTCGGGACGTGGCCGACGAGTTCGACGCCCCAGCCATGGTCGAGCGGTTCCGCCAGCGGGCGCGGGCCGTGCGCGAGCGGGGCATCCCGCCGATCGAAGGACCCGAGCGCCAGCGGTTCATCGAGCAGGCCCAGCTCGACTACATGGACTTCGCCATGCTCGGCGATGCCGAGGCCGCCCTGCACGACGGGGTCCTCACCCTGCGGGTCGACCTCCGCCCGCCCGACCGGCGCGGCTGACGGTTCCGTTCCCGGCTGACCGCTCGGCCCCCGCCCCCGGCTGACCGCTCGGCCCCCGTGCCCGTTCCCGGCTGATCGCTCGGCCCCCGCCCCCGGCTGACCGCTCGGCCCCCGTGCCCGTTCCCGGCTGATCGCTCGGCCCCCGCCCCCGGCTGACCGCTCAGCCCCCGTAGTTCATGCGGGTGTCGGCCATCGCCAGCACGGCCGCGCCCTCGCTGTCCGGCGCGAAGCCGGCGTCGACCACGGTCCCCACCACCCAGCAGTGGCTGCCCAGGTCGAGGACGTGCGCGACCCGGCAGTCCACATGCGCGACGGCGGCGTCGAGCACCGGCGCACCCGTCACGGCCTGGTGGACCCCCACGCCCCGCATGGTGCCGCGGCCCGTGCCGTCGACGGCGACGGCGTCGGCGGGGACGGGCTTCACGAAGCGCCGGACCAGCGCCTTGTCCTCGCGCGCCAGCAGGCTGAGCGCGAAGGCCCCGCCCTCGCGGACGAGGCGCATGGTCACGGCGTGGCGCTCGATCCCCACGCCCACCTGTCTCGGCTCGGTCGCCACCTGTGTCACCCAGCTGATCGCCATCAGGTTGCGGGCGTCCCCCGCCCTGCTGCCCAGCACGTACAGCCCGGTGGGCAGCGACCACAGCACGCGCCGCCACAGGCGATCGGCGGCGTCGCCCCCGCCGCGCCCGGGTTCGCCGTCCCCGTGCCCCGGTTCGCGCTCCCCGCGCCCCGGTTCGCGCTGCAGGGGCCCGGGCGCGCCGTCCCCGCGCCCGGCGTCGCCCTCCGGGGGCCCGGCCACGTCAGAACCCGAGCGGGTCACCGCCCCCTCCACCGGGCACCGTGGTCGTGGTGGTCGACGGCACCCTGCCCGTCAGGCCGGTGACCCGCTGGAGGGCCTGCTCCAGGTAGGCGTCGGCGGTGTTGACGTCCGCCAGCGACCGGGCGAGCGCGGCGGTGTCGCTCGGGCTGGCCCCGTAGCAGCCGGTGGCTGCGGCCTGGTCCGCGCGGTAGGCGCGGTCGAGAGCCGTGGTCAGGGCGGCGTCCGGCGAGGGGAGCTTCCCGGCCGCGCTCGCCGCGTCGCTCTCCAGGACACCGCACCACGCCTTCAGGGCGCCGGCGCCGAGGTGGCGGTGCACGACCTCGGCCACGTGCCCGCCGTCACCGAGGAGCGTGCCGACCGACGAGCCGAACCCGCTGGTGGACATCCACTGCACCACCCGCGCGCCGGGGTCGGCAGCCGCCGCGCCGCACGCAGCGGCCCCGGACCCGGCCAGGACCAGGCCGACCAGCGCGGCGGCGGACCGCCGGCTCCTCACCCTTCGCGATGCGCGTACCGCACCGTGCGCGGCGGATCGGCGGACGGTCGCCACGGTGCTCCGCACGGTCACGGGGCCGGGCTCGGGCGGTCGCCGGCTCGCGGGTCGAGCTGCTGCAGGAACAGCTCGCAGCGCTCGTGCTCGGCAGCCTCGCCGATGGCGGCGGCGGCGCCGGCCAGGCCCGCCAGGCAGCGCAGGAACCCCCGGTTGCCCGGATGAGCCGAGCGCACGTAGCCGCTCCCCCGCCAGCCGGCCTGGCGGAGCTGGTCGAGGCCGCGGTGGTAGCCGACTCGGAAGCACGCGTACGCCTCGACGTCGTCGCGCGCCAGCTCACCGAGCGCCGCCCATGCCGCAGGCCATGCCGGGTACGTCCGGACCACGTCGGCGACGGCGTCGCGCCGCCGCTCGAGCGGTTCGGCGAGCGCCGAGGCGAGCCGCTGGCGCTGGGCGTCGGACGCGCCCGGCAGCTCCGTCTCGGGCGGGGCCGTGCCCAGGCGGACCGGATCGCTCATGACCGGCCCCGCCGCTCGGCACCGGGTTCGACGCGAGCCCGGGCGAGGGTCACCGCGTCCGGGTCGGGCCCGCTGCTCGCGTCGGCGTCGTCCTCGTCACCCTCCCAGTACCGGGGCCGTCGCACCACCATGGCCGGTCGCGGTGCGGCAGCGGAGCGGGTCGGGCTCGGCGGCCCGGACGGGCCGGAGGGTCCCCGGCCGGCAGGTCCGCTGCCGGAGGGTCCCCGGCCGGCAGGTCCGCTGCCGGAGGGTCCCTGGACGGCGGGTCCCCGGCCGGCGGACGGCTGGCCGGCTCGAGCGGCACGGCCACCCGACCGCTCCTCCACCGGGCCGGACGCTGTCGTGCCCGCCTCCTCCGAGCTCCGGCCCGGTGCCCGTGACCGAGCGGCGCCGGCGGCCGCGCCCCCCAGGACGCGGACCCGCTGCCGCCCCCCGCCGGTCACCGCAGCGCCGCCGGGGACC
>JAJZYI010000232.1 GCA_021798135.1 Actinomycetes bacterium
GAGTTCCCCATCAGGTGACCGGGCGCCGCCCGCCGGCGGCGAGCGCCCTACGGCCGCGCGACCGCCGGCGAAGGCACCGGGCCGCGCGACCGCCGGCGAAGGCACCGGGCCGCGCGACCGCCGGCGGACCCCGGCGCGCTCAGGGCGCCGCGTAGCGCCTGAGGATCCGCCCGCGCTTGCCGGGCTGGATGTTCGCCAGGGTCGCGTCGCCGCCGTAGTGGGCGACGACCCGCGGGTCCATGACCCGCCGCCACAGGGGCGGGACGTAAGCCAGCGCGATCATGCCGCCGTAGCCCTGGGGCAGCTGGGGTGCCTCGTCGAAGTGGCGCAGCGTCTGGTAGCGGCGGGTCGGGTTGGCGTGGTGGTCGGAGTGGCGCTCCAGGTTGTAGAGGAAGACGTTGGACGCTACGTGGTTGGAGTTCCAGCTGTGCTCCGGCCGGCAGCGCTCGTAGCGCCCGGTGTCGAGCTTCTGGCGCAGCAGCCCGTAGTGCTCCAGGTAGTTGACGACCTCGAGCAGCGAGAAGCCGTAGACCGCCTGGATGGCGAGGAAGGGCAGCGCGCGGGCGCCGAACACCCCGGCGAGGGTGCCGAACAGGACGGCGGACATGGCCCACGCCTGCAGGATCCGGTTGCGGGGGCTGGCGGCGCGGCGACCCTCCCGGCGGAGCCGGCTGCGCTCGAGCGCCCACCCCGAGCGCACGCCGCCGACGACGGTGCGGGGCAGGAACGCCCAGAACGTCTCGCCGAGGCGAGCGCTCGCCGGGTCCTCCGGCGTGGCCACCCGCGAGTGGTGGCCGCGGTTGTGCTCCACCACGAAGTGCCCGTAGCAGGTCTGGGCGAGCACGATCCTGGCCAGCCAGCGCTCGCCCTTGTCGCGCTTGTGACCGAGCTCGTGGGCGTTGGCGATGGCGATGCCCCCGACCGCGCCGACCGTGAACGTCATGCCGAGCGCGTCGTACCACGGCAGGGACGTGTGCGTGACGTACCACGTGCTCCACGCCAGGCCGACGTACTGCAGCGGCACGAACAGGTAGGTCAGCCACCGGTAGTACCGGCTCGCCTCGAGCCGGGCCATCGCCGCCTCCGGCGGGTTGGCGCTGTCGGTGCCCATCAGGGCGTCGAGCGCCGGGATGACCGCCAGCACCCAGATCGGTCCCATCCACAGGAAGACGCCGAGCCCGCTGAGGTGGTACGCCGCCCACGCCAGGAACGGCAGCAGGGGCACGACGAGCCCCAGCACCCACAGGACGCGCTTCGGGTCGCGCCAGGCCGCGTCGGCCGCGCCAGCCGCCGGTTCGGTCACGACGTTTGCCGCCGTCGCGCCGGCCGTCGCCACGGCGGTCGCGGTGGCTCCGCTTGCGGTGGTACCTGTGTCCGGCGCTCGTCCGGCGTCGATGGTCATCGGTTGCGGCCTCCTCGTGACACAACAGCTCGGTTCGGTCTGCGGTCGGCGTCGGTGTCAGGCCCGCTGGTGGGCGACACCGTCGACCAGGAAGACGGCGATGGCGTCGGCCACCACCTCGGGCGGGTCGTCGGGCGCCGTGACGGCGTAGCTCACGAGCAGCCGGGCAATGATGTCGGCCACGCGGCGCAGGTCGACGGCGCTCATCGCGGGGAAGTACGACGCCACCACCGTCTCGGCCGCCTGGCGGACGAGCAGCATCGTCGGGCTTCCCTCGATGGTGAGGAACGGGACCAGGGACTCGGGCTCGGTGCGCACCAGCCGGTCGAGGACCGGGTGCTCGCGTGTCGCCCGGAGGGCCGTCAGGATGCCGGCTCGGAGCGCGTCACGCGGGTCGTCGATCCCGTCGACGGCGGCGACCACCTCCGCCGTGATGGCCGCCGCCTCCTCCGCGACGACGGCGGCGACCAGCTCCTGCTTGGACGAGAAATGCTTGTACAGCGTCTGCCGCGACAGCCCCGCGATGCGGGCCACGTCCCCCATCGACAGGCGGGCGATCCCGTGCACCGCCGCTCCCTGCAGCGCGGCGGCGACGAGGCGCTCCCGGGTCGTCGCGACGGTCGACATGGATGACATAGTAACGATCAGTGTCAACCTGTCAAGCGGCCGTGCCGCCGAGCGGCGGCCGGCGGGCGACGTAGGGCGCCGGGCGCCGGCGCCGAGCATCGGCCGGGGACACGCGGCAACCGGGGAACGGGCGCGCCAGGTCTCCGGTCGAGGCGCCGCGGGCCTCAGCGGCCGTGGGCCGCGACGTGCGCCAGGACCTGCCGGACCACCTCGTCCGGCGCCACCTCCGGGATCCAGTGGGGGACGCCCCGCAGGACCACCAGCTCGAAGGGCGCCGCGACGTAGCGCTCGCAGGCCTCGGCCGCGGCGCGCCCCAGGTAACGGTCGCCGTCGCTCCAGAGGTACAGGGTGGGGACCCGGACCGGCAGCGGTCGAGCGGACGGCCGCAGCGCCAGCGGCAGCGCCCGGTACCAGGCGAGCATGGCGGTGGCCGCCCCGGGCTCGCGCAGCAGCGCCGCGGACCGCTGCGCGTGCGCCGGCGGCAGGCCCGTGCGCTGCAGGGCGCCTGCGACCCAGCGCCCGTGACCGGCGCGCAGCCCGAGCTCGGCCATCCAGGGGAGCTGGATGGCCAGGACGTACCAGGACCGCAGGAGCTGGTCGCCGCGCAGCGCGGCGCGAGCCATCGCCGCCGGGTGCGGCACGGACAGCGCCGTCAGGGTGCGCACGCGGGCGGGATGGTGCATGGCGAGGTGCCACGCCACGACCGCACCCCAGTCGTGCCCGACGACGTGGACCTGCTCCAGCCGGGCGGCGTCGGCGACGGCCAGGGCGTCGGCCGCCAGCTCGGGCAGCACGTACCGGCGGCGGCCGGCGGGCCGCGCCGTCGGGGAGTACCCGCGCTGCGCCGGCACCAGGACCCTGAACCCGGCCTCCGCCAGGGCGGGCACCACCGCGTCCCACGAGTGCTGCGTCTGGGGGAACCCGTGCAGCAGCAGGACGGCGGGGCCGTCCGGCGGGCCGTGGTCGGCAACGGGGAAGCGCAGGCCGTCGCGCTCGACCTGGTCCACGGGCCGATGGTACCGCTCGGGTGCCGGGCCCCCGGCCCTAGGGGGACGGCGTTCCCGCCGAAGGCGGCTCCGCCGGCGACGGGCCCACGCCGGCGGGGGGGTCGGCGGCCGCCGGCCCCGGCGACGGCGCGCCGGCCACCAGGGTCCGCCGGAGGCCGTCGACCAGCCCGCCGAGGTCCATCGGGACCACGATCTTGGTGGCGGGCGACGACCCCACCGACTCCAGGGTCTGCAGGTACTGCAGGCGCATGGTGTTGGGGTCGGCGGCGCCGGCGACGGCCATGATCCGCTCGAGCCCGGCGGCCAGCCCCTCGGCTCGCAGGATGGCCGCCTGGCGCTCGCCCTCGGCTCCGAGAATGGCGGCCTGCTTGGTCCCCTCGGCCAGGGTGATGGCCGCCTGCTTCTGGCCCTGCGCCTCGGTGATGGCGGCCCGGCGCGTCCGCTCCGCCGACATCTGCCGGGTCATGGCCTCGAGCACGCCGGCCGGCGGATTGACCTCGCGCACCTCCACCGCCGTCACCTTGACCCCCCACCGCTCGGTCACCTCGTCGAGCCGCACCCGCAGCGAGGCGTTCATGTCCTCGCGCTTGGAGAGGACGTCGTCGAGCGGCATGTCCCCCACGACGCTGCGCAGCGACGTGGACGCCACGTTCTGGGCGGCGGCCGCGAAGTTCTGGACCTGCAGGACCGACATCGCCGGGTCGACCACCTTGTAGAAGATGATGAAGTCGATGGCGATGGTGGCGTTGTCCTTGGTGATCGCCGTCTGGTGCGGGATCTCCAGGAACCGCTCGCGCAGGTCCACCCACGCCGTCCGGTCGGTCACCGGGTTGACCAGCACCAGCCCGGGCCCGCGCAGGCCGACGGCCCGGCCCAGGCGGAAGAGCACGATCCGCTGGTACTCGCGGACGATGCGCACCGACAGGCCGAGCGCCACGGCCAGCGCCACCACCACCACGCCGACGACGACGCCGGCGATCACCGGGGCCGCTCCCCGCCCGCACGCCCGCCGGCCTCGCCGCCGGCACCGGGCAGCTCCGCGTCCGGCACGCCGGATGCCTCCACGTCGACCTCCTCACCCCACACCTGCAGGCGGACGCCTTCCACCCGCAGCACCTGCACACGCGCTCCGGACCGGACCGGACCGTTGACCGACTCGGCCGACCACTCCTCCCCCCTGACGCGCACGATGCCCGCAGGCCGGAGGTCCCCGACGGCCACGCCCTCGGCTCCCTCCAGGTCAGAAGCGGCAGGCAGCGGGCGGCCCCGGTGCGCGAGCCCCCACCACCCCGACGCCACGGCGCCCGCCGACACCACCACGTCCACCGCCAGCAAGGCCCACAGCGTGGGGACGGCCCGCCCCGTCGCGGCCATGACGAGGAGCCAGGCGGCGGCGACCGCACCCACCACGCCGGCCGCCACGTGGACGTGGGGACCCGAGTGGAACCCCGCTGCGGCGGCGACGAGCACGAGCCCGAGCAGCACACCGGCGACCACCCACATGCGCGCCTCCTCTACGGATCGCGGCATGGCCATCGTACCGGACGGATCGGCCGGGGTCTCCGCCGCCTGCCGTGCCGCGGGGCGACCGGCAGGCCGGCGCAGCCGCAAGCCCGCAGCCCAGCAGCCGCCAGCCCGCAGCCCGCAGCCCAGCGGCATCATCGAGGTGCAGGGACGATCCTCACCGTCAGGGCAGGAGCCCGTCGACGGCGGATCCCACCGCCGTGACCGTGGAGCCCAGCCCCCCCGTGCCACCGGCGTCGGTCCCGGCAGGTGGAGGCGTCGCCGACGCACCCCCGCCGGCGCCGGTCGACCCACCGGTCCCCGGCGCCGGGGAACCCGAACCGAGCAGGCTCTCCACCGTGCCGCCGACGACGGCCCCGGCTCCGCCCGCGACCGACCCGAGGGAGGCGCCGGCACCCGGCAGCACACCGCCGACAGCCGTCCCCGCACCCGACGCGACACCCGACAGCACCCCGCCGACAGCCGTCCCCGCACCCGACGCGACACCCGACAGCACCCCGCCGACAGCCGTCCCCGCACCCGACGCGACACCCGACGCGACACCCGACAGCACACCGCCGACAGAGCCGACCGGCGCGCTGCCGGCGGCACCGCCGAGGAGGTCGCCGACGGTCCCGCCGAGGAGGCCGACGGGCGGTGCTGCCGAGCCGCCGGCAGCGGCAGCGGCAGCGGCAGTGCTCGCAGCACCCTGCTCGCCGCTCGCCGCGCCCGCCGACGACCCTGCCGACGCAGGTGGGCGTCCCGCTGCGGCGGTTGCGGCACCGCCGGCCACTGGCGGCGAGGCGCTGGCGCCGTCCTGCGGCGCGCCGGGCGTTTGGGACACGCCATCGCCGCGCGCCTGACCGCCAGCGGCCTGGCGGGCGTGGCGACCGGGGCCCTGTTCGACGCCTATTC
>JAJZYI010000006.1 GCA_021798135.1 Actinomycetes bacterium
GGCGCGGGCGCGGCCGGTGGCGCAGGGGTGACGGCGGGCAGGACGGGTGCGGGGGCGACGGTGGTGGGCGCGACGGGCGTGCCGGCCGGCGGTGCGGGCGCGGCCGGTGGCGCAGGCGCGACGGCGGGAGCGCCGGGTGCAGGGGCGATGCTGGCGAGCGGGGTGCCGACGGCGACGCGCTGGCCCTCGGGGACGAGGAGCTGCTCGACCACGCCGGTCTCGAACACCTCGACCTCGATGTCGGACTTCTCGGTCTCGACGACGGCGACCACGTCGCCGCGGTGGACGGTGTCCCCGGGGTGCACCAGCCAGCGGGTGACGGTCCCGGCGTCCATGTCGGCCCCGAGCGACGGCATGGTGAACTCCGCCACGTCACGCCCCCAGGGCGCGCACGGCGGCGACCACGTCGGCAGGCTGGGGGAGCGCGGCGTCCTCCAGGTGCTTGGCGTACGGCATGGGGACCTCGGCGCTGCAGACCCGTGCCACCGGGGCGTCGAGGTCGTAGAAGGCGTCCTCGGTGACCCGGCTCGCGACCTCGGCGGAGAGGCTTCCCGTCCGCCAGCCCTCGTCCACCACCACGGCGCGGTGGGTCCGGACCACCGACGACACCACGGTGGCGGCGTCGAGCGGTCGCAGGCTCCGCAGGTCGACCACCTCCACGCCGATGCCCTCGCTGCCGAGCTGGTCGGCGGCGGCGAGCGCCGTGGGCAGCGTCCCGCCGTAGGCGACGACGGTGACGTCGTCGCCGCGCCGTCGGACGGCGGCGCCCTCGAGCGGCACCGGTCCGGCGTCGTCGGCCAGGTCCGCCCGGACGTTGTAGAGGGAGCCGTGCTCGAACAGCAGGACCGGGTCGGGATCCTGCAGTGCCGGCCACAGCATGCCGCTGGCGTCCTCGTGGGTGGCGGGGGCGAGGATGCGCAGGCCCGGGACGTGCGCGTACCACCCCTCCAGGCTGTGCGAGTGCTGGGCCGCGAGCTGGCGCCCGGCGCCCGTCGTCATGCGCACCACCAGGGGGACGCCGAACTGCCCGGCGGACATGTAGCGCAGGGCGGCGGCCGTGTTCACCAGCTGGTCCAGGGCGAGCAGGCTGAAGTTGACGGTCATCACCTCGACGATCGGGAGCATGCCGCCCAGCGCCGCGCCGATGCCCGCACCGACGAAGGCGGACTCGGACAGCGGGGTGTCGCGGACCCGGTCGGGCCCGAACTCCTGGAGCAGCCCGAGGCTCACCGCGTAGCAGCCGCCGTAGCGCCCGACGTCCTCGCCCATCAGGAACACCCGGTCGTCGCTCACCATCGCCTGGCGGATCGCCTGGCGGAGCGCCTCGCGGTAGGTGACGACGGTCATCGCCGTGGAGCCGGCGCCGGGGGCGCCGACGCGGGACCGGTCGAGGGGGAGCGCGCCGCGCCCGGCGCGCCGTCGGCACCCGCCACCGGCGACGGCGACGGCGACGGTGCGGGCACGGTGCCGGCGGCCGCGGGGCCGCCGGGTGCCGTCGGCGACGGGGCCGCCGTGACGTGGCGGTACAGGGTCTCGATCGGCTCCAGGGTGCCGGCGGCGGCGAAGGCGACGGCGTCGTCCACCTCCGCGTCCACCCGGGCCTGGAGCTCGTCGACGTCCGACGGCGCCAGCGAGCCCGACGCGAGCAGCGCCTGCTGCAGGGCGGGGATGGGGTCCCGCTGGCGCCACTGCTCGACCTCGGCCTTGTCCCGGTAGTGCTCGGGGTCGTACATCGAATGGGCCCGGAACCGGTAGGTCCGCAGCTCCAGGAAGTGCGGACCGCCGCCGGCGGCGACGGCGGCGACGGCCGCCTCGGCCGCGCGGCGCACCGCGTGCACGTCCATCCCGTCGACCGACCAGGCGGGCATCCGGTACCGCGCGGCCTCGAGCGCCAGGTCGGTCTCGGCCTTCGCCCGGGCGATGGCGGTCCCCATGGCGTAGCGGTTGTTCTCGCAGGCGAACAGCACGGGCAGGTGCCACAGGGCGGCGAGGTTCATCGTCTCGTGGAAGACGCCCTCGGCGGTGGCGCCATCGCCGAAGAAGCACACCGTCACGCGGTCGCGTGAGCGCATCGAGTCCGCCAGGGCGAGCCCCGCGGCGAGGGGGAGCCCGCCGCCGACGATGGCGTTGCCGCCGAAGAACCGGGTGCTGGCGTCGAAGAGGTGCATGGACCCGCCGCGCCCCCCGCTGCAGCCCTCGGCCCTGCCCATGAGCTCGGCCATGACGGCCCGCATGGGGATCCCGCGGGCCAGCGCCTGGGCGTGCTCCCGGTACGTGGCCACGATGGCGTCGTCCGCTCCCAGGGCGGCGACGACGCCCACCGCGCACGCTTCCTGCCCGATGCCGAGGTGCAGGAAGCCCCGGATCTCCTCGCGGCTGTACAGCTCCACGCACCGTTCCTCGAACCGGCGGATGCGCAGCATCTGGTGCAGGAGGTCGCGCTCGGTCCACGCCGAGCCCGGACCGGCGCGCTCGGCGCCGCCGCGGGCCGGGTGGCGCCGCGCTGCCCGGCCGGGGCTCACCGCGGGCCCCCGGCGGCAGCGCCGGGCCCGGGTGGCGCCGCGGCGTCGGCGCCGGCGCCGGCGGCACCGACGCTGGCGCGCTCCTTCAGCTCGCGCCGGACGATCTTGCCGCTCTCGGTGTGGGGGAGGTGCTCGTCGAAGACGATCTCGCGTGGCGCCACCGCGGCGCCCAGGCGGGACCGGGTGAAGCCGACCAGCTCTCGCCGCAGGTCGTCCCCGGGGTCGAAGCCCGGCCGCACGGTGACGAAGGCGACGACGACCTCGCCGGCGACGGGGTCCGGCTTGCCGACGACGCCGGCCTCGGCGACGGCGGGGTGCTCCAGCAGGGTCGACTCGACCTCGAAGGGCCCGATGAGGTGGCCGGCCGACTTGATCACGTCGTCGCTCCGGCCGGCGAACCAGTAGTAGCCGTCCGCGTCGCTCCGGACGAGGTCCCCGGTCAGGTACCAGCCGGAGGCGAAGCAGCGGCGATAGCGCTCCTCGTCGCCCAGGTAGCCGCGGAACATCGACGGCCAGCCGGGCCGCAGCGCCAGCATGCCCCGCTCGCCCGGCGCGGCCGCCTCGGGGGTGCCGTCGCCGCCGGGCACCAGGCCGCCGGCGGTGTCGACGCGCAGCACGGCGGCCTCCACGCCGGGGAGCGGCTTCCCCATCGACCCGGGCCGCACGTCCACGCAGCGGTAGTTGGCGATCATGATGCCCCCGGTCTCCGTCTGCCACCACGTGTCGAGGACGGGGACGCCGAACGTCTCGCGGCCCCACAGCACCAGGTCCGGGTCGAGCGGCTCCCCCACGCTCGCCACCAGGCGGAGGCTGCGGAGGTCGTGGGCACGGGCCGCGTCGGGGCCGGCCTGGCGGAGCATGCGCAGCGCGGTCGGCGCCGTGTACCAGACCGTCACCTGCTCGCGCTCGATGATCCCGTACCAGCGCTCCGCGTCGAAGTCGCCCTCGTCGACGAGGACCGTCACGCCGTGGGTGAGCGGCGACACGATCCCGTAGGAGGTGCCGGTCACCCAGCCCGGGTCGGCCGTGCACCAGAAGACGTCCCCGGGGTGCAGGTCGAGGACGATCCGGCCGGTGGCGTGGTGGGCGACGACGGCCCCGTGCACGTGGACGGCGCCCTTGGGCGCGCCCGTCGTGCCGCTGGTGAAGTGCAGCAGCGCCATGTCCTCGGGGTCCGTGGGCCCGATGGCGCACCTGTCCGGGGCCGCCGCCAGTGCCTCGTGGAGGTCGACGGTCCGCCGGCCGGTGGTGCCCGGGCCGCCGGTGGCGCCGGGGTCGCCGGCGCCGCCCGAGGCGCTGGCAGGTCCGACCTGAGGGCCGGTGAGGAGGACGTGGCGCAGGCGCGGCAGCCGGTCCAGCACGGGCTCCACCTTGCGGCGGAAGAGTGTCGGCGTCGTCACCAGGACGCGCCCGTCCCCGAGCTCGAGCCGCCGGCGCACCGGCTCCGGCCCGAACGCGGTGAACAGCGGTGACAGCACGGCCCGGTGCTTCAGGGTGCCGAGGGCCACGGCGAACAGGTCGGCGGTGCGCGGCAGGAGCGTGAAGACCCGCTCGCCGGGAGCGACCCCCAGCTGGGCCAGGACGTTGGCGAACCGGCTGGAGCGCGCCGCCAGCTCGGCGTAGGTCACGTCGACGGCTGGACCGTGCCGCGCCAGGCACCGCAGGGCCACGGTGCCGCGCTCGGGCCCGGCGGCATGGCGGTCGACGGCCTCGTGCGCGATGTTGAGCCCGCGACCTCCCGGCAGCCCCTGCAGAGCCCGGCGCGCAGCGTCCCACGTGAACGCGCGCCGCTCGGCTTCGTAGTCGGCCATGTTCGGGGCGAGTGCCCCGTCCGGGCCGGGACCCCCGTCCGGGCCGGGACCCCCGTCCGGGCCGGGACCCCCGATCGTCTCCCACCGCACCGGCCTGCCTCCTTCCCGGTCGGGCGGGCGACCGGGCGTGCGTCCGGCTCGCCGGCGACCTGGCACCGGTCTGGTGCCGTGGCGTCGCTCGTGGACGGCCACGGTCCTTCCGGCCGTGTCGGCCGCGGCGCGAGCCGGTCACGGCCGGCTCGAGCGCCGCGGTCCGACCATCACCGACGCTACGGACCGCGATCGGCTGCCGGAAGGGCCGAAGGTCCCGGTCAGGGGCCCGGCTGGCCCGGCGGGTCCGGCTGGCCCGGCGGCCGGGCCTGGCGGCGGGCCAGGCGCTGCAGGATCCCGACGACCACGATGTCGTCGGTCCCTGCCCGGACGCGCTCGGTGCGCCGGCGCACGGGCCGGCGGGTCGCTTCCGGGCTGCCGGCGGGCCCGGCGGGCCGGGTCCCGGGCGGTCCGGGTGCGGCGCCTCCGGCGGTGCCGGGCGGCCCGGTGCCCCCGGGGGTCCCGCCAGGAGCGGCAGGGGGGAGCTCCACGCACAGCGGCACGGTCGGGTGGAGCCGCTCGTGGGCACCCTGCAGGTCGGCACCGAGGTCGCCGCGCTGGGCATCGACGATGACGTCGGCGCCTGCGGCGAGCGGGCAGGGTTCCCCGCGCAGCGCCGGGCACGTCGACCAGCCCCGGGACGGCCCCGGGCAGGCGAGCACGTCGAACCCGGCGGCGCGCGCCGCGTCCTCGGCATGCCAGCGCCCGCCGGGGACCTCCACCAGCAGCCGGGAGCGCTCGTGGCGCGCCGGCCACGTCGGGGTGCGCCGGGACGCCCCGATGGCGACCCGCACCATGGCCGGCCGCTCGTCGTGGTCGACGACGACGCAGCCCCGGGCCCGGAGCATGCCGACCATGCGGCGGTTCGCCACCAGGACGTCGGCGTGGAGGTTCGCCACGCCGCGCTCGCCGGCGTGGCGGACGAGGCGGTCGAGCAGGTAGGGGCCGAGCCAGCCCCGCTGGGGGGGAGCCACCGTGATGCCCAGCTCGCCGTCGCCGTCGGGCAGCAGCTCGTAGGCGGCCTCGGCCACGATCCGTCCGGGCCTGCCCGGCTCGTGGAGCTCGGCGACCAGGCCGAAGCCGCCGCGCTCCCCGACGCCTGCCAGCTGCGCCACGAAGCGCTCGGGCGGGGCGTGGGCAGTGAAGAAGCGCAGGTAGAGGTCGTCGTCCTCCAGCGACGCGTACAGGAGGGCGATTCCCGGCGCGTCGGAGGGCCGCATGGGACGGATCAGCACCTCGCGGTCGCCGGGGAGGGCGATGTGCTCGACCAGCCGTGTCGCCGGGGTCCCACCGGCTGCCATGGTGCGATCTTGGGGGGTGCGCCGGCCCGCGGCTAGGGCCGAACGCGAGGTCGGGCGGGCCGGTCAGCCGGCCGCATCGCCCCCGCCCTCGGGCCCGGGGGCTCCCCGGCGGCGCAGCCAGTCGCGGATCTGCCCCTCGAGCCGCTCGACGCCGCCGATGGTGCGGTCGACGAAGCGCGAGAAGCGCTCCCGGTAGTGGTCGACGGCTGCCTGGAACTCCGCGCTGGGCGGAGGCTCCTCGCCGCGGTGCACGTAGGAGCCGCTGCGGATCCGGTCGTACTCGCCCGACGCGACCCACGCGACCAGCTCCTTCACGCGGCGGACGGGGAACGGGTGGCGGCGCACGATCTCGGCCCGGAAGCGGGCGTGGCGGGCGAAGAGGTCCTCTTCCTCGTCGTACTCGGTGGCCTGGCGGACGAAGGCGTCCAGGCTCATGCCGTCGATGGCGCCACCGGCCAGCCGCATCAGGACCCGGCACACGGCGAGCGGGTCGCCGGCGGCCAGGGCGGCGGCCCGGTCCGCCGACAGCTCGGCCGCCCGGGCCCACTCCAGCAGGACGTACAGCAGGCTGCGCACGGGCAGGCCGGCCAGGGGGCCGAGCACCCCGTCGGCCAGCAGCGTCAGCAGGGCCAGCGCCGTCGTGTAGTAGACGTGCTCCGACAGGATGTGGGCCGTCTCGTGGGCGAGGACGACGTGGGTCTCCTCGGGCGTGTAGCTGCGGACGAGGGTGGAGTTGAGCAGCACCAGCGGGGCGTTCGCGCCGATCGTCATGGCGTTCGCGTCGGCCGACTGCATGACGTACAGCCTCGGCTCGACCTCGATGTCGAAGGTGACGAGGCAGCGGCGGAACGCCGACCACGTGGCGGGGACCTGGTCCTCTCCCAGCCGCACGGCGTTGCCCAGCAGGATCTGGCGGAGCTGGCGCTCGTAGCCGAGCTCCGACAGCTTGCGGACCACGCGGTCGAGCATCGGGACCGTGCGCAGGGCCGATGTCGCCGCCCGGTCGGCCGGGTGCTCGTAGGCCTTGGCGCTGATGCCCGGGAACCGGATGGTCTCGGCCAGAGCCGTGCCCGGCGACGTCGCGTCCGCCATGTCCGTCCCTCCCCGCTCGACGGCGGCCGGAACGTGCGCTCCGGTCGCCCGTGCGGGCCAGGCTATCCCAGCTCTGCGGTGCCTGGGCCGGCGGGTGCGGTGCCTGGGCCGGCGGGTGCGGTGCCTGGGCCGGCGGGTGCAGCCCCCGGGGCCGCACCCGTCAGGTCGGGGACCAGTCGGCCCGGAAGGAGTAGCGGTCGCCGCGCACCACGCTGCGGCGCCACTCGACCGGTGTGGAGCCGGCCAGGGCGAGGCGCTCCACGACCAGCACGGCGCGGCCGGCGGGCAGGCGGAGCAGCCTGCGGAGGTCCGGGGACGGGATGTCGGGCAGGATGCGCTCCCACCCGCCCGTCACGCGCACCCCGCACGACCCGGCGAGGACGTCGTAGAGCGACCCGGACCGCAGGTCCTGGTCGAGCAGGCCGCGGGCGCGCTCCAGTGGCAGCCACGACCGGTGCAGGCTGATCGGCTCGTCGCCGACGAACCGCAGGCGCTCCACGTGCACGACGTCGGCGCCCGGGTCGATCCCGAGCGGCTCGGCCGCCTCGCCGGCGGCGCGGACGTCCAGGGCGAGCACTTCGCTGTGCTCGCCGAGGCCGAGGTCCTGGGCGGTGCGGGCCAGGCTGTAGAGGGTGTTGAGCGGCTGCTCCAGCACCGTGCTGGCCAGGGTGCTGCGCCGCCCGCGGGCTCGCACGATCACGCCCTCGTCCTGCAGCCGCCGGGCCGCCTCGCGCACGGTCTGGCGGCTCGCGCCGTACTCGGCCTGCAGCTCCTGGTCGGTGGGGAACCCGTCGTCGAACTCGCCCGCGGCGAGGCGCTCGCGCAGGTCCGCCAGGACCTGCGCCCACAGGGGCACCGGGCTGGCGCGGTCGAGGGGCACGACGGCCATCAGCGGGTGGGCCGCCGGCCGCCGGGCGCACTCCGCCGGCTGGCGCCGCGCCGCCGGCCGCGGGCGTCGGTTCCGCTGGAATGATCGGTTATCCGGATGCACGTACTGTTGCGCGCCGGCCCGGCCGGCGCCAGTACCCCGCCGGCCGGTCGGCCCGCGCCGGGCGGCCGGCAGCCGGGTTCAGCCCTGGCTCGGCCCGCCCAGGGACGCCAGCTCGAGCGACGTGTACCCCGGGTCGGCCGAGAACGCCGTGTACGTGTTGCAGGCCGTCGCCGGCGTGCAGGCGGCGGTGAGGTGCAGGGCCTGCTGCATCACCGCGGACAGGTAGGCGCCGTACGTCGAGGTCATGTGGCCGTAGTCGATGTAGACGTCGATGCCGTCCACGACCGGCGGGCACTGCTGCGCGGTGCAGAACCACGGGAGCACGTCGACGTAGGAGGCGCCGGCGGTGGCCGCTGCGCCTCGCAGGGCCTGCTGCCACGTGCCGAACGAGGACAGCGCCTCGGCCGGCGTGGTCGTGCACGGCTGCGTGTCCGACTGGTGGGCGGCCAGGCACTGCGGCGGCGAGACGTTCTGGTGCGGGGGGTCGCCGACCACCACGACCCGGCGGCCCGGGCCCTCGAGCTCGCGGAGGATCCGGACCACCCCGGCCTCGTAGGAGGCCGGCGAGATCGGCGCGCCCGACGTGTCCTCGAACTGCATGGCCAGCGTCGACACGACCACGACCGACGGGTCGAATTGCTGGATCCGCTGGACGGCGTAGCGCATGAACGTGCCGCACTCCGTGTACGGCCGGTTGTCGTAGGGGATCATGATGTCGAGCGCGGCGACCGGGCACTCGGTCTTGGCCAGGGACATGACGCTGTACCCGGTCCGCCGGGCGATGGCGTCGAGCGCGATGGACCAGGTCTGCGCCTCGGAGTCGCCGAGGAGGGCGATGCGAGGCGCGGACGGGTTGGAGCCGTCCTGGCAGGCCGGCTGGGTGACGTCCGAGATGCCGGCACCGCAGTTCGCCATGGTGGGCGGGAAGAGGATGTCGCCGGGCGACGCCTTCAGGGTCGGGGTCAGGTTCGCCGGCACCGCCGACTGGTGCGCCGCAGCGGCGACGGCGGCCGTGACGGCGCTGCACGCCGCCGACGGGCAGCCACTGGACGACCCGGCCCGGACCCATGCCGCGACGGTGGTGCTGCCCGCCGAGCCCGCCGAGCCCGCCGACCCGGCCGGCGCCCCGGTGCTCGCCGCCCGGGTGGCGGTGCACGCCGCTGCCAGCACGGTGAGGGCGACGGTTGCCGCGAGGGCGGCGGCCCGGTTCCGGTTGGTGCTCATCGGCTGCGCTCCTCGTCCTGGTGGTCCTGGTGGTCCTGGTGGTCCTGGTGGTCCTGGTGGTCCTGGTGGTCCTGGTGGTCCTGGTGGTCCCGGTGGCCTGCCGCTGCCGGCCGGCACGGGCGGCAGCGGGGCCGGCGGGGGCGCGCCGTCAGTGGGTGTGGAGCTGCCACTGCGCGATCGCCATGCAGAGCCCGACGATGCCGATGCCCATCGCGACGCTCAGCGTGGCGCGGCGGGCGAGCAGGGGGGAGCGGCGGATCGGCCGTTCCACCAGCCGGAAGCTCAGCGCGGCGGCGAGGACCGCCACCGCGGCCCACCCCAGGTTGTCGGTGACGGACAGGGCGTGGCCCGCGTACTCCGTCGCGATGATGAGCAGGGGCCAGTGCCACAGGTACAGCGAGTAGGAGCGGGCGCCGAGCCACTGCATGGGGCGGAGCGCGAGGACGCGCTCTGCCGGCAGCCCGGCCGCCGCGGTGCCCGCCGCGATCAGCAGCGCGGCCCCAGCGACCGGGTACACGGCCGCCGAGCCCGGGTACAGGGTGAGCGGGCTGAGGCGGACGGTGCTGAAGGCGATGAGCGCCGCGCCGCCCAGGCCCATGGCGACCGCGGCACGCCTGGGGAACCGGCTGATCGCAGGTGCCGACACGGCGAGCAGCCCGCCCGCGGCGAGCTCCCACGCCCGGGTCAGCGGCGAGAAGTAGGCCCACGTGGCGCTGGTCGACGTCTCGACCACCGACCAGGCGAGCGACGCCACGACGATGGCGCCCAGGGTCGCCGCCAGCGCGGCCCGCCGGTTGACCCGCCGAGCGGCGACCAGGCTGACCAGCAGGAAGAGCCCCGGCCAGACCACGTAGAACTGCTCCTCCACGCCGAGGGACCACATGTGCAGCAGCGGCGACGGCGCCTGCTGGGAGCCGAAGTAGGAGGTCCCGACCAGGGCGAAGTGGATGTTGGCCATGAAGACGGAGGTCCAGGCAGCGCCCTGCGCCACCGCGTTCCCGGTGAGGAAGCCGAGCCACCGGTAGCTGGCGAACAGCGTGAACAGCACGACGACGGCCGACGCCGGGAGGATCCGCCGCGCCCGGCGGGCGTAGAAGCCCAGGATCGACACCGACCCACGGCGCTCCCCCTCCCGGACCAGCAGGCCCGTGATGAGGAACCCGGAGATGACGAAGAACACGTCGACCCCCACGAACCCGCCGCTCACGCCCGGCACGTGCGCGTGGTACAGGACGACGAGGGCCACGGCGACGGCTCGCAGCCCCTCCACGTCGGGGCGGAACGCGCGGCCGATCGTGGTCGCCGCCTCGCCTGGAGCCGCCAGCGCCTCGGCGGTCGGGGCGGTCGCGACCCTGCCGACCGGGCCACCCGGGACGGGGACGGCGACCGGGACGGCGCCCGCCGCGGCGACGCTCGCCTGCAGCACGTCGGCGGGCACGGAGGCGGCGAACGCCGTGCCGGCCGACGACCGGCCCGACGGCTCCCCGGGAGCCGCCAGGCGCTGTGCCGGTCGTGGTGGCGGGGATGTCGGTGGCGGGGACGTCGGGGGCAGGGACGTCGGCGGCGGGGACGTCGGGGGCGGGGACGTGCTCGTCCCGGCAGCCGTCGGATTCGGCGGGTGCCGGCCCGACTGCCGGCGGTAGCGGTGCGCCATGCCGTCCCTCCGTCGTCCGATGCAACGGGCCGAGCTTGGCAGCGTGCCTGCGAGCCGGGCACCCCCGATGGGACGAGGTGTCTACGGAGAACGGCTGACCCCGCTGTCGTCTCCGCGTGGCGGCAGGTGCCCGTCGTCCCGCGGCCGGTCGTGTCGTCCCACCGGCGGACCGTGCCGAACGACCCTGGTGGCAGCGCTCGCCTCGGGGGAGGCTGGAGGTGGCAGCGCGGTCGGCTGCGTGCCCAGCGCACGCTCCCCGGCACGGCGCCGCCGCCGTCACGCGATGCCAGTTACCCGATAGCTGTCACCCGAAAGGTGGCCCTGTCGCCGGGCCGGTCACCGGGCCCGCGGCGGGCGACGACCGCGGCGGGGCCACCGGCCCACGGGCCATGCGAGCCGGGAGGTGCGATCATGCACGCACTCGTCGTCTACGAGAGCCTGTTCGGCAACACCCATGCCGTCGCCGACGCCGTCGCCGACGGCATCCGCCAGGCGGATCCCGACGCGGAGGTGACCGTCGTCCCGGCCGCTGCAGGAGCGGGCGACCAGGTCCGCACCGCGGACCTGGTCGTCGTCGGCGGGCCGACGCACATGTGGCGCACGACGTCGCCCCGGTCCCGGCGCATGGGGCTGGACGGGGCGGCACGCAACACCAAGCGTCCCGGGCCGGCGCCGCCGGTGGAGCCGGGCGCGCCGGGGCCCGGCGTGCGCGAGTGGCTGGCGTCCCTGCCAGGTGCGACCGACGGCGCCATGGCCGCGGCCTTCGACACCCGCCTCCGGTCGCGGGTGTCCGGCGGCGCGGCACGCTCCATCGCCCGGAGGCTGCGGCGCCACGGGTACGTGGTCGTCGCCCCGCCGACCGGGTTCGTGGTGGCCGGCGGGGAGGGTCCGCTCGCGCCCGGCGAGATCGAGCGGGCCCGCTCCTGGGCAGCGTCCCTGGTGCCGTTCACCGCGCACTGACCGCCGCCGGCTGGCCGGTCGCCGGGCCCGGCGCTCGTCCACCCGGGGGTCAGCGCGCCGGAGGTAGCGTTCCGGCGATGAGCGCACCCCGCATCGCGATGGGCCCGGTGGCGGCGAGCTTCGCCGTCAGGGCCGTGGAGGAGGGCGGCGGCTCGCTCGTACCGCTCGACGAAGGGCCCGACGGCCTGGTCTGGCTCGACCCGTCGGACGTGGACGGCCTGGCCGCCGCCCTGCAGGCCGCGCCGGACGTGCGGTGGGTGCAGATGCCCTTCGCCGGGGTCGAGCGCGCCGTGGCGGCAGGCCTGGTCGACGCGCGGCGGCTGTGGACCTGCGCCAAGGGCTCGTACGCGGAGCCGGTGGCCGAGCACGCGCTGATGCTGGCGCTCGCCGGGCTCCGGTCGATCCGGCGCAGGGTGACGGCGCGGTCGTGGGGGACCGCCGAGGGCACCAGCCTGTTCGACCGCGACGTCACCATCCTCGGCGGCGGCGGCATCGCCCGGGCGCTGCTTGCCCTGCTCGCCCCGTTCCGGGTGCGGGCCACCGTGGTGCGCCGCCATGCGGACCACGTCCCCGGTGCGGCCCGCACGGTGGGCCTCGCCGACCTCGTGGAGGTGCTGCCCGGCGCCACCGTGGTGTTCGTGGCCCTCGCCCTCACCCCGCTGACCACGGGCGTCGTGGACGCCGCCGCGCTCGCCGCCATGGACCGCGGGGCCTGGCTGGTCAACGTGGCTCGGGGCGCGCACGTCGACACCGGCGCACTGGTGGGCGCCCTGCGTGCCGGGACCATCGGCGGCGCCGCCCTCGACGTCACGGACCCGGAGCCGCTGCCCGACGGCCATCCCCTGTGGGACCTGCCGAACTGCATCGTGACGCCGCACACCGCGGACACCGTCGAGATGATCCGCCCCCTGCTGGCCGAGCGCATCCGGTCGAACGTCGAGCGCTTCGGCGCCGGCGCTCCGCTCCTCGGCACGGTCGACCCCGACGCCGGCTACTGACGGCGCCCGGTCGGTCCGTCCCATGCGCTTCCGAGCCGAGCACCGCTTCGAGGCACCCCCGGGAGCCGTCGTCGCCGTCCTGGCCGACCCGGCGCTGTACCTCGACCTGCGGCTGCCCGACGTCGACCTCCCCGAGCTGGTGGAGCACCGCCGGGACGGGAGCACCGTCGTCCTGCGCCTGCGCTACCGGTTCGCCGGCCGCCTCGACCCGGTCGCCGAGCGGTTCCTCGCCAGCCGGCGCCCGACGTGGTGGCAGGAGCTGCGGCTCGACACCGATGCCGGCGCGGGCAGCCTCGCCTTCGCCGCCGACGCCGGGGAGCGGCTCCTGCGCGGCGACGCCGAGGTGCGGCTGGCTGCCGGGGGCACGTCGACCACCCGGGTCGTTGAGGGTCAGGTCGTCGTCGGCCTGCCCGTTGTCGGCCGCATGGCGGAACGGCGGATCGTTCCCGGGTTGCTGGCGCGGCTCGACGTCGAGGCGGCGGCGGTGCGCGAGCGGCTCGGGGGCTGAGGTCCACCGGGCCCCCAGGCCCCCGGGCGCCGTGGCCCCCAGGCCCCCGGGTCCCCAGGCGCCGTGGCCGGCCTGAGCGGAGCCGGGCGTCGCCCGGTCGGTCGCGCGGCGTCGCCCGGTCGACCGGCGTCGCACGGCCGCGTGGCGGCGCACGGCCGCGTGGCGGCGCCCGGTCGGTCACGTGCCGCGGCCCGGTCGCGCGGCGTTGCCTGGTCGAGTGGCGTCGCCCGGTCGGTCACGTGCCGTCCGTCGCGGTCCCCTCGCTCGCGGTTCCGGCGGGGGCACCGGTGCCGGCACCGGCGGTCGTGCCGGTCGCCGCGCCGTCTCGCCCTCCACCGGCAGCCGCGGTGTCCCGGCTGCCACCGGCCGCCGCGCCGTCTCGCCCTTCACCGGCAGCCGCGGTGTCCCGGCTGCCACCCGCGGGCGTGCCGCCGCTCCCGGCCTCGGGTGCCGTGCTGGCGGCCTCCGGCCCAGGTCCGAGCCCCGGGGGCTCCGACGGGTCGCGCCGGGCGTCCGCCGCGGCCTCCTCGGCCGCGTCGTCGCCGAAGCCCACGCCGATGCGCTGGTCGGCCAGGGTGCGCTCCTGGCGGGCCACGGCCCGCAGGACCTCGTGGTCGGCGGGGGTCGGGGCGTCGGCACGCAGGCTCCGTGGCCACAGCTTGCGGGCGAGCACGGCGTTGAGCTCGGCGCACCACACCGTCAGCTTGGCGATGAGCAGCAGGAAGCCGACGAGGCCGATCACGATGCCGAACTGCCCGTAGACGGCGGAGCTGTGGCGGACCTGGTGCTGGACCAGGCCGGTGCCGACGGTGACGAGGAACGTGAAGCCGGTGGCGGCGAGCGCCGCGCCGGGGACGAGGCCCCTCGTCCCGATCGGCTTGGGCGTGAGCAGCCGGAACGAGGTCAGGAACAGCACGACGTTGACGGCGAGCATGCCGGCGACGACGCCGACGCGCACGCCGGGGGCGTTGCCCGTCGCGGTGGCGTAGGTGCCGAGGGCGGCGTTCACCACGAAGGTCGCGCCGATGGAGACCAGCGCCGCCAGGCTCCTGCCGAGCCGGGGCAGGAACCCCGGCAGCTCGACCCGGGGCACGTTCCACACCTGCGCCATGGCGCGCTGTGCCGTCTGCGTCACGCCCTGGGCGCCGTAGAGCAGGGCGGCGAGCCCGACGGCGAGCCCGACGGGGCTCCCGCTGGGCGCGGTGCCCCCGTGGGCCGGGTTGAACTCGCTCCCGACCACCGGGAACTCGTGCAGGGTCGACACGATGCCCTTTCCCAGGCTCGCCGCCCCGATGAACCCGAGCACCGTGACCACCACGAGCAGGAGCGGGTAGATGGCGGTGAAGCCGTACCAGCCCAGCGCGACGACGGACTGGTTGGCGTGGTCGTCGCCCAGCTTCTTGGACGTGGCGAGCACGACGGCGACGACCCGGTACCGCTGCTGCAGACGGTCGAGCGCTGCCACGAGCCGGCGGATCCAGGCCATGCCCGATGGTCGCGCCCGGCGGGCTCCCCGGTCGAACCTCTGTCGTCTGCGCCCGGGGGTGCTGTCCGGTCGACGCCGTGTCGTCTGCGCCCGGGGGTGCTGTCCTGTCGACGCCGTGTCGTCCGCGCCCGGGGGTCGTTCGGCCCTTCCCGGGCTGGGCGGGCGGGCGCACGCTGGACCGACGACGACGCGGGAGGCCCCATGGCTGCACGCATCCCGGTGACGCGTCCCCGGCTGGCAGGCGGTCGCCGCAGCAGCGTGGTCCGAGCCTCGGTGCTGGCGGCGGTGGTGGCGGTTGGCGGCTCCCTGGCAGCCTGCTCCGGCTCGGGCCCGTCCGGCTCGGCGTCGTCGGGCGCGGGGGCGTCGTCGAGCACGGCGCCGGCGGTCACCGTGATGACCCGGAACCTGTACTTCGGGGCCGACCTGGCACCGCTGTTCGGCGCCACCTCCGCCCAGCTTGGCCAGGCGGCCACCGCGGCCTACCGGCAGCTGCAGGCCTCCGACGTCCCGGCCCGGCTGCAGGCGGTGGCGGGCGAGCTGGCCGCGGCCAGGCCCGACCTGGTCGCCCTGCAGGAGGCGGTGGTCTGGTCGGTCGTGGCGCCGGGCCAGCGCACGGCCACGGTGCTGTACGACTTCGTCCGCACGTTGCTGGCCGACGCGGCGAGCCTGGGCGTCCCCTACAGGGTCGCGGCGGGCTCCGACGGGTTCAGCGGCGCGCTGCCCGTGCCGGGTGTGGGTCTGGTCAGCCTGCAGGACCGGGACGTGATCCTGGTGCGCAGCGGCGACCGCACGGTGTCGGTCGCCGACCCGACCAGCGGCACGTACCGAAGCGCTCTCACGGTCACCGTCGCCGGCGTCCCGATCACCATCACCCGCAGCTGGGCGGCCGTCGACGCCAGCACGGCCGGGCGGTCGTTCCGGGTGGTGGCCACGCACCTCGAGGCGTACAGCGACGCGACGCGCGACACGCAGGCAGGCGAGCTGCTGGCGCTCGTGCGGTCCTCGGCCCTGCCCACCCTGGTGCTGGGCGACGTGAACTCGGCGGCGCAGGGCACCGGCAGCCAGGCCTACGACCTCGTGCGCCAGGCCGGCCTGGGCGACGCGTGGGCGGCGGCAAACCCGGGCCGGCCCGGCTACACCTGCTGCCGCAGCGCCGACCTGAGCGGCGGCACGCTCGACCAGCGCATCGACATGATCTTCACCCGGGGTGCCTTCCGGGTGACCAGGGCGTGGCTCGTCGGGGCGGCGGCGTCCGACCGGACCCCGTCCGGCCTGTGGCCGTCGGACCACGCGGGCGTGGTGGCGACGCTGGTCCCCCCGGCCTGAACCGCCTGGCAGAGCACGAAAAGTGGTATTAGAGCCACCCAGTGTGCCAAGATGGTGGCGTGGTCGGAGCGATCGGCTCGAGCGGTGTCAGCCCGGCGCTGCAGCAGGCGTCGCTGCTGTTCAACGACCTGGGCTGGCAGGCCTCGAGCCCCGCAGGCGGCCTGCCCGGCGCACAGGGCTGGACGACCACGCTCGACGCCGCCGGCACGCCGCAGGTCCCGTCCTCCGTGCCGGTGTCGAGCGCGCCGGGCTGGATGACCACCCTGGACGCCGCCGGCACGCCGCAGGCCCCGTCGTCGCTGCAGTCCACCCTCGGCCAGAACGTCGACCTGCGCCTGTAGGGCGGCGCGACCACGCTCTGGGGTGGCCGACCGTCGGCCGTCGTCGGCGTGCCGCCGTGCACGGGTCCGAGCGGCCGACCAGGATGCCTCCGAGCGGACCGAGCTGACCGAGCTGACCGAGCGGACAGGGCGCTCGTTGCGGGTGGAGCGGTCGGAGGGGATCGGGGGACCGCATGGAACGGATCGTCGGCATCGATCTCGCCACCGAGCCGGAGCGGACCGGGGTCGTCGTGCTGTCGATCGGCCGGGGCCGGGCCGTGGCCAGCCTGCCGCCACGGGGCTTCCGGGCGACGGACGCTTCCGTGTCCGAGATGGTGGGCCCGGCGACCGTGGTCGGGCTCGACGCCCCCCTCGGATGGCCCGAGGAGTTCGTGCGGGCGATGGTCGAGCACGACGCGATGGCGCCGTGGCCGACTTTCGGGGAGCCCGATCCGGCGGCGCTGCGCAGGCTGCTGAGCCGGCGCCTGACCGACCGCTTCGTGCAGCGGCAGGCAGCGATCATCCCGCTGTCGGTGTCGGCGGACCGCATCGGAGCCGTCGCCATGCGCGGGGCCGCCCTGCAGACGGCGTGGTCGGCTGCGTGGGGCGCCATGGCGCCTCGCGACGGCTCCGGACCGCTCGTCGAGACCTACCCGGCTGCTGCGCTGAAGCTCTGGGGCCTGCCGCACCGCGGGTACAAGGGTGCCGTGCCGGCGGCAGGCAGGCCGGGCGCGGGCGGGGCTCCGCTCGCACCGGAGCGGACGCGTCGGCACATCGTGGGCAGCGTGGTGCAGCGCACGGCCGGCTGGCTCGCGTTCGACGACCGGAACGGGTCTGTGGTGGGCCGGGCCGTCGCGTCCGACCACACCCTCGACGCCCTCGTCTCGGCCCTGGTCGCCGCGGCGGCGAAGGCGGGTCGCACCGACCCGCCGCCGGGCGCCGACGCTGAGCGGGCCCGTCGCGAGGGGTGGATCCACCTCCCGACGTGCTCCCTGCAGGACATCGGCGCGCCGCTGGCGGCTTCGGCGGCGGGAGCGCCGGCAGTCGCGCCCTGAGGGGTCAGGCGGACGCCTGCTCGCCGAGCAGCTGCTGGAGCACCCGGTCCTGGGCAGCGAGGTGCTCCTGGAGCTTCACGACCTCGTGCAGCACGGCGTCGGCGTCGTTGTAGGTGGCTTCCGCTCGCTTGTCCGCCGCCGTGGCCAGCACGTTCTGCCCGACGATGATGACCGACAGCAGGACGAGCTGCAGGAACGTCTGCGACACCCACGAGACCAGCGTGACGGCATTGTGGGAGCTGACGGCCTCGGGCAGGCTGACGAGGGCCAGCGCTGCGAACGCGTACGCGCACCACATGGTGCCCACCGCGTTGGTCACCTTCACGGCGAACCGGGAGTTGAACCTGGCGAGCACGCTCCCGCGGGGCAGCTGCTCGCTCACCTTGACCGGCTGCCCGACGTGGTCCAGCTTGTCCTTGGTGCGGTGGTGCGGGACGTACTCGTAGATGGAGCGGATGGCCATGGGTCCTCCTCGGCGGCACGGGCGGTCTCGGAACGGTCCGTCGGTCTCGACAGGAGCAGGTGGTGCGGACGGTCGCACGAGTCTCGCCCGTCACCCGCCGCCGTGCCGGCCTCTCCCCGGCGGCCCGCCGGGACCGAGCACGGTGCGAGCGCCGAAGGTGCGCCCCCGGGCGCTCGCCGAGCGGCTGACGGCGCAACGCCTTCCTGTTCTGTGAGGATCGGGGCGACCCGTGACCGGCCGCCCCCAGCGAGCAGCGAGGAACCCGATGGAGGACACCGAACCGGCGCTCACCGCCGGCCCGGCATCGCCGGGACCGGGTGCCGAGCCCGGCGGCGCGAACGAGCACGCCGAGGAGATCACCAGCCTCGAAGGGATCCCCGCCCTCTCCCTGGACGCCATCAGCTCGGTCGCCTACGGGCCGGAGGCGATGCTGGTCGTGCTGGCGAGCGCCGGGGCGGGCGCCCTGGGCAAGATCGAGCCGATCACGCTCGCCATCGTGGCGCTGCTCCTGATCCTCGTCTTCTCGTACCGCCAGGTGATCGCCGCCTACCCCGACGGCGGGGGCTGCTACGCCGTCTCCAAGGCCAACCTCGGCCGCAGCGCGAGCCTGCTCGCGGGGGCGGCCCTGATCGTGGACTACGTGCTCACCGTGGCCGTCTCGATCGCCGCCGGGGTCGCGGCGCTCGTCTCCGCCTTCCCCGGCCTGGCGCCGGACAGCCTCGCCCTCGGCCTGGGGATCCTCGCGGTGCTCACGGCGCTGAACCTCCGGGGCCTCGCCACGAGCGCACGGGCCCTGCTGCTGCCGACCGTGGTGTTCGTCGTCGGGATCTACGCCGTGATCGTCGCCGGCCTGTTCCGCCACCACCCCGCCGCCGGAGCCTCGGTCCACCAGGCGGCGATCCCCGCGGCGGCGACCGCCGTCGGCGTGCTGCTGATCCTGAAGGCGTTCGCCGCGGGGTGCAGCGCCCTGACGGGGGTGGAAGCCATCGCCAACGACGTCCCCGTGTTCCGCGAGCCGAGGGCGCGCCGGGCGATGCGCACCGAGGTGCTGCTGGGCGGCCTCCTCGGGACCATGCTCCTCGGGCTGTCGGTCCTGACCGTGCGCTTCCACATCGCCCCGTCGGCGTCCCAGACGGTGCTCAGCCAGATCACCGGGGCGTCGGTCGGGCGGGGGGTCCTGTACTACGTGATCGACCTGTCGACGACGGCGATCCTGGCGATCGCCGCCAACACCTCGTTCGGCGGGCTGCCGGTGCTCGCCAGCCTGCTCGCCCGGGACAACCTCCTGCCGCACGTCTTCGGCCTGCGCGGGGACCGCCCCGTCTACCGCTACGGGGTCGTCGCCCTCGCCGTGCTCGCCGGCCTGCTGCTCGTCGCCGTCGACGCCGACACCAACGCGCTCATCCCCCTGTTCGCCATCGGCGTCTTCACCGGGTTCACCCTCTCCCAGACCGGCCTGGTCCGCCACTGGCACAGCGAGCGCCCGAGCCGCTGGTGGGCGCGGGCGGCCCTGAACGGGCTGGGGGCGGTCATGACGGCGGTGGCGACCGTCATCTTCGTGGTGACGAAGTTCACGGCGGGCGCCTGGGTGGTGGTCATCGCCATCCCCGCCCTCATCGCGCTCTTCACGCGCATCGCCCGCTACTACCGGGAGGTCGGCGTGGAGCTCGGGCTGGGAGCGACGCCACCGGCCCCGAGGCCCGAGCCCAGCCTCGTCGTCGTCGCCGTCACCGCGGTGTCGAGGATGACGGCCGCCGCGCTGTCGAGGGCGCTGTCGCTCGGCGACGAGGTCGTCGCCGTCAGCGTGCAGTTCGACGACGAGGGGGCTTCGTCCCTGCAGGCGGCGTGGGACCGGTGGCAGCCCGGTGTCCCGCTCACCGTCCTGCGCTCGCCGTCGCGTTCGATCGCCAGGCCGATGCTCGCCTACCTGCGGTCCCCGCAGCTGCGGGGCCGGCCGTCCGTCCTGGTGCTCATCCCCGAGGTCGAGCCCCGCAAGTGGCGCCACCAGCTCCTCCAGAACCAGCGCGGCGTCGTCCTCGCCAACGTGCTCCGCCGGCGCGCCGACGTGGCCGTCGCCAGGATGGCGTTCCGGCTGCGGGAGGAGTGACGGGCCCCGGCCGCACCGGGACGAGCTCCCGCACTCCTGCCGGGGCGGTCCGTGCCTGGTAGAACGGTCCGATGGGCGACGAACCCCCCTCGGCGGTGATCGACGCGATGCTCGCCGGTCTCGGCGACTGGCGCGGCTCGGCGCTGTCCAGGCTCCGAGACCTGATCCGGCAGGCCGATCCCGACGTGGTCGAGGAGCTCAAGTGGCAGAAGCCCACCAACCCGGTGGGCGTGCCGGTGTGGTCGGACGGCGGCATGATCTGCACCGGGGAGGTCTACAAGGACCACGTCAAGCTCACCTTCGCCAAGGGTGCCTCGCTCGCCGACCCTCACGGGCTGTTCAACGCCAGCCTCGGCGGCAACCTCCGCCGGGCCATCGACGTCCACGAGGGCGACGAGGTGGACGACGAGGCGTTCGGGACGCTCGTGCGGGCGGCGGTGGCGCTGAACAGGGCGACGGGGCGCCGCCGCTGACCGGCTCGCTGCCGGAGCCGGGCCCGACGGTCGGGAGGGCCCGCTGGCATGGCCCTGGCGCGACGGGGCCGGCGGAGGTGCACCGGCGCTTCGCTCCACCCTCGCCGTCCTGGCGCGCCGAACCGGCGGGCGTTCAGGAGCCGTACGTCAGGACCACCCCGGACGTGCTGTCCGGGAAGTTGCCCCCGACGGCGACACAGGCGACGGCCGAGCGGCACGCGACCGCGTTCAGGCCGTCGGACGTCGGCACGCGCATCGAAGTCCACGCGAGGCCGCCGTCGGTCGAGAGGAAGGCGGCGCCCGTGAAGGAGTTGGCGGCCGGATCGTACGAAGCTCCCACCGAGATGCAGGAGCGCTGGACGCAGCTGACCGATCCCCCCACCGTGGTGGGCTCGTGCTGCCAGGTGCTGCCGCCGTCGCTGGTCACGATCGGGGTCCCCGTCCCGTAGGTGTCGGTGGCGCCGCTGGCGATGAGCCCGACGCAGTCCCGCGCGTCGGCGCACGACACCCGCCCCAACGTCGAGGCTCCGCCGACGACCGTGGCCGCCGACCAGCTCGCGCCGCCGTCGTCGCTCACCGAGGCCATCGACGGCGAGCTCGCCTCGGGACCGGGGCCGGACCCGCCGACCATGCAGAACGTGGAGGTCGGGCAGGTCACCGAGTCCACGAAGACGAGGCCGGTTGGCAGGCTCCGGGTGGTCCAGGTGCTGCCCCCGTCGGTGGTCACGGCGATGGCGGAGCCGCCGCCGACGGCGATGCACCTGGAGGTCGAGACGCAGGCGACGTCGGTCAGGGCGCCGACCTGGGGCGGCACGGCCTCGCTCGTCCAGGACCGTCCGCCGTCGGTGGTGACGAGCGCCTCGGGCGCGAAGCCGCCGCTCCCCGTCGACCCGCCGACAGCGGTGCAGCTCTGCGCACCGGGGCAGGCGATGGCCGTCAGCCACCCGCTCGGCGCCGTGTGGAGCAGCTGCCAGCCGTCCCCGCCGTCGGCACTCCCGATGACCCATGCGGGCCCCGACCCGCGGTCGCTGCCTCCCACGGCGTAGCACCGCGCGGTGCTCGGGCAGGTGACGTCGTTCAGGTAGCCGACGCCGGCGGGGACCGCCCTGGCGGTCCACGTCGCGGTCGACGACCCGGTGCCAGCGGTGGCCCCGGACGGTGCCGTGCTCGCGGTGGCCCCGGACGGTGCCGTGCTCGCGGTGGCCCCGGACGGTGCCGACGAGGAGGCGGCCGGGCGTGCCGGGCCCGGCGACGTCCGGCTCGTCGCGGCGTTCCCGCCGCAGCTGCCGAGCGCCAGGGTGGCGGCCGCCACGCCGGCCAGGCCGCCGATGCGTGCGAGGCCGTGCCGCCCCCGTCCTCGTCGCCCGCTCGCCATGGCTGTGGCTGGCTCCCCTCGACGTCGCAATCGCCCGCGTCCCTGGCGCCCAGCGGCTCGTGCTCGGCGACGCGATGCGGGCGGCGCCAGGCGCCCGGCGCGAGGCGCGAGGCCCGGCCATCGCAACATAGACCGGTGGGGCCGTCATGGTGGGCCGGCCACCTCGGCGCGGCCGTCGCGCGGGCCGAGCCCCAGGAAGACGGATGCCGGCCCGAGGGCCGGCATCCGTCGTTGGCACCGGGGATGGCCGTGGGCTCGCGGTGAGCCCCATGCCATCCGCCTGGGGCCCGCAGGCATGCCGCGACCCGTCGTCGCCCCATGCTGCAGGGTCCCCGTGGTGGTCTTGGGGTGGCATTATACGAACACCCCTGGATCCTTAAAGGCGCAGGTCACGGCCACTCTCGACGGAGAGCCAATGAGCTTGCCGGCCACGAACTCGGCTCTACGAATGGGCGATGGGGATCGCTAGTCCCGCGGGCACGCCGGCTAGATTCCGACCAGATCGAGCCGCGCAGGTGCGATCTGGTCGAAACCGCGCCAAGCACACGGCTCGAATCGCGACCCATCGAAGCGCTATCGGTACGTAGCCGCTTCGGGCTCACCCTTTCATTGGCTACGTGGTGGGGCGGCCCGGTCCCCGCTGCTTAGCCCCGCGACGAGCGGCGCGGCGTCCGCCGGGGCGCCGGCCGCTTGGCCGCGCCTTTCGAGGTGTCGGGGGTCGAGCGGTCGTGCGTCGGCACCTTCGTGCCGTCTGCACGCGTGTACTCGTGGACCCGGACGAATTTCTTGCCCTTCGCCGTTTCAGCCATCGTGAGCTTCACCTCCTCGTAGTTCCCATCCGATGATGTGGGAAGTATAATGGGAAGATGATGACGATGACGCCGTTTGGTCCATCCGTCGATGAGGTGCCCCTGACGCGGGCTCCGCTCGTGAACGTGATCGCCCAGGTGCGGTTCCCGGCGGTGATGAAGATCGAGGCGGACAGCGGATTCGTCGCAACCTTTCAGGAGGCAATCCGCAAGGACTATCCCATCCTCCGACCGGAGCGGCAGCTCGGGGTGATGATCGGGCCGGGGGGCGTCCAGCCCCAGGATGCCGGGACGATCTGGCGGTTCGAGACGAAGGATCCCGACGCCTGGCAAGTGACCCTCGCCCCGACGTTCGTGTCGCTGTCGGCGAAGCGGTACACGCGCCGCAGCGATCTGCTGGCCCGGCTCACGGTCGTCCTCCACGCGCTGGAAGGCTGGCTGCATCCGACCGTCTGCGACCGGATCGGCGTGCGGTACGTCGACCGGGTGGCCGGCGAGCAGCTCGGCCGGCTCGGGGATCTGGTCCGACCCGAGATCCTCGGCGTCGCCGGAGAGGGGATATCGCTCGGATCCGTAGAGGTCGTCCACGCGCTGTCCGACACGCTCTTTCGGCTCGACGATGCGTCGGAGCTTCGGGGTCGGTGGGGCCGGCTGCCGGCCGGCGCGACCTACGACCCAGGGATCGAGCCGGCCCGAGAACCGTCGTGGGTGCTCGATCTCGATCACTACACGGCGCAGCCGGAGGATTTCGACCTGGCGTCCATCGGCGGGAGGATCGCGGAGTTCTGCGATCGGATCTACACGTTCTTCCGCTCGGTGGTGACGGACGCGTTCCTCGACGAGTTCGGGGCGGAGCGATGAGCCCGCAGATGCAGGCACGGCCGGCGGTACGCCATAACGTGACCGATGACGTGGGACCGTGGTCCATCCTGCCCCTCGCCGACACGTTCTTCGAGCGGCGGGTATCGACGACGACGCGGCTCGGCATGCCCTTCGTCGTTGGTGACCGCGATGACATCCTGCTCGCCGCCGAGGCGATGACGGGTGCGAGCGCCGGTTGGGAGCGGTCGTTCTGGCAGATGTATGTCAGCTCGACCGACAGTGGCATTACGTACTCGGGCGCGCCGCGTCCGGTGCGGGAAGAGGTGCAGAAGCTGCGGGACGAGATCGCCCGCCGGACTCGGCTGACTCGCGAGCAGATCGCCCGGGCGGTCGGAGTGGATCGACGGTCGTTGAGCGACTGGGTCAAGGGCGGGGCGACGCCGAGTACGGAGAAGCTGGAACGGCTTCAGATCCTCGCCGATGTCGTCCGGGACATCGACGCTACCGAGCCGGGCCGCTCGACGGAGGTGGTCTTGCGTCACTCGGGCGGCCAGGACCTGCTCGACCACATCGCGGCCGGCAATCTCCGCCACGCCCGGGACTGGCGGGTGTTCCAAGGGACGGCGCCGTCGGTGACGATCGTCCACCGCCCCCCGGCAAAGCGACCCCTCCACCAAAAGGCGCTCGATGCGTATCTCCGAGGCGAGCTGCGTCCACTGGGCTGGGCGCCTGTGCTGCGGTCAGAGTCCGACTACGAGCAGGACCTGGCCGAGGCTGAACGGCTGATGCCTGACGAGCCGGAGCGGAGGAGTCGCCGGAGCTACCGATGATGCGCGCCGAGGACTTCTACGACTGGCACGAGCAGCCGCGGCAGGGGGACATCCTGCTCTGCGGTGTCTCGCGGGTCATCGCCGAGGATCGGCACAGCCCGCCCCAGTGGGAGGCGCTCGATGCGCACTTCGTCGAGATCGACGGCGCGTGGAACGGCGAGCGATCCCTCGACATCGCGGCGGGGATCGGGCTCGCGATGGTCGTGACCCACGACTGCCAGCTCGACAAGGAGTGGAATCAGCGGGTCCGGGCGCTGCAGAAGACGGGGGTGTCCGTCGAGGAGGCGGAAGCCGAAGCGACCGCGGACACGACGCTCGACCGGACGTTGGTCGTGAGCCCGCTGGTGGATCCGGCCGAGCTGCGAGTTGATCCCGGCAACCTCCGGGCCGGGCGGATCATCGGCTACCTGCCGGTCCCGGCCCATCCCGACCAGCTCGTCGAGGAGTGCGTCGTCGATCTCACCTATCAGTGCACGATCGACCGGCTCGACGTTGTCAAGGTCGCCGCGATCAGCGAACCGGCCCGCAAGCAGCTCCGCTATGCGCTCATCCAACTCGACGCGCTCCGGACCGCCGATCTCGGGTTCGAGGTGGAGGCGGTCATCGGCCGCACGATCCTGAAGGTCGAAGTCCCGGCCCGCGATCCGTTGTCGGTCCGCATCCAACTGGACGACGGGCAGGTCATCCAGCTCCTCCAGCAGCCGGGATCGCCGGATCAGGATACAGGCCGCTCCGGGGAGTTCTTCGCGTCGGGCGGGGCGAGCTGATGTCCTCTCGGACGGGGCGAATCGCGACGCCACGGGCAACCGATGGACGATAACGTCCGCCGAGCGGCGATCCGGGCCGAGGCCGAGAACGTGCACGAGGCGGCGACGTACGCCTCAGAGACGCAGTTCGAGTACGCGAAGACGTGGCGGAGCATCGACCGTTGGATCGGCAGCCTCGCCGCGGCGCTCGCTGCTGTCTCGGGCGTCGGGGGTCTCGCGAAGCTGCTCTCGTTCTCCTGGGCAGGGGGGATCGCGATCGCCTCAGCCCTGGTCGGCGCGATCGCCGCGACGCTCGCCGCCCGTCAGACGACGGAAAAGGCCGGGGTGGCAGCGAACGCTTTGCGGGCGCTGCAGCAGGACGCCCGGATCTTTCTCCAGATCGATCTCGAGGTCATGGCGATCGAGGACGCCCGGACGACGCTTCAGTCCCTCATCGACCGCCAGCAGCAGCTCAGCCGGGAGGCGGTGATCCCCTCGACGAGAGCCTGGAACCGGGCGAAGAAGCAGATCGAGGGTGGGGCGCAAACGTACGAGAGTGAGAAGACGTGAGTACGACGGCGCAGGCGTTCTTGGCCTTCCTAGAGACGATCAGCCCGACCGACTCACAGCAACAGGACATCACGAATAAGCGGAACGCGACGGAGAAGTACCTCCGGGAGGCGTTTCCCCCGTCGAGCACGCTACCCCTGAAGCGGGTCATCCTCATCGGCTCGGCCGACCGCAACACGATCGTCCGGCCCGTCAACGACGTCGACGTCCTGGCGGAGTTCATCGACAAGGACCGCATCTTCGACCGGCAATACCGCAGGGATTCCGGAGCATTCCTGAGCCGGATCCGAACAGGGCTCAACGCGAAAACGTCAATCAAGAAAATCGGCACCCGCGGGCAAGCGGTGCGCCTGTTCTACGTCAACGGTGCCCACGTTGATATCGCTCCGGTTTTCAAATGGGACAACACCGTCGGGTACGGACTCCCGAAGGGGGACGGCGGATGGATGACGACGGACCCCGAGGTGCAGGCGACGTGGTATTCGCAGCGCCGGGCGGCGGCAGGCGCGAGTCTGACGCAGATGTGCAAGCTCGTCCGGCGCTGGAACGGAGTCCACAGCCACCGCTTCGAGTCGTTTCACCTTGAAGTGATGGTCGCGTCGATGTTCAAGAGCATCTCCTCGAACTACCGCTCGGCCATGCAGTGCTTCTTCGATTGGGGACCGAACTGGATCGGCGTGTCGGATCCGGCGGGGCACTCCGGCCGGCTCGACGAGTACCTGACGAGAGACGCACTGACCGCGATCCGGTCCCGCTTTGCCGAGGCCCTGGAGCGCTCCAAGAAGGCGATCGCAGCGGAGGAACGAGGAGATCACGTTGAGGCGAAGCGGCTCTGGCGGATCGAGTTGGGCGATGAGTTCCCCGCCTAGAGGACGGGTCGCCGTGCTGAGCCGCGAGCAGGCATTCGGGCAGCTTCGCCGGAATCTGGAGCTGACGGGATTGCAAGAGCAGACCGTCGCGACGCGACAGCGGAACGTGCGGGAAGTGGTCGCCGCGCAGCTCAAGGTGACTGACGCCTTCCTCACCGGGTCATATCGTCGGCACACGCTGATCGGTCCCCTCAGGCGGGCGGATGTGGATGTCATGGTGGTCCTCGATCGGTCATACCGGGCACGGGGACCGCGGGCGGTGCTCGATCTCGTGCGGGATGTCTTGCTGGCTGAGTACACGAGGACGCCGAAGATCAGCCCCAACGGTCAGGCCGTGACGATCACTTTCTCCGACTTCGTCATCGACGTCGTGCCCTCGTTCCGGCTGCCCTGGTGGAGCTGGAACGAGGGCTGGGAGATCTGCGATTCGAGTCGGGAGACGTGGATCATGACGAACCCGATGAAACACGTCGACATCTCGGCGCGAGCGAACAAGACGCACAGCGGGGACCTGGTACCGCGCATCAAGCAGCTGAAGCGGCGCTTCGGAAACGAGCGGGGTCTGACCATCCGCGGCGCGAGACAGGGGCTCGACCAATCTGACGGTGTCTGACGCCGAAAGATGGAGGAGCCCCTGTGGGAGTCGATGCTACGCGCGCGCTCGAGCTGTTCGTCGGTCTTCCCGACGTCGTCCTGCTCGACGTGGAGTACTCACCCGGTGGGCCGTTCGTCGTGCACGTCGAGGGTGTGACCTCGCGCGCGCTCTGCGAGCGCTGCGGGGTCGCGGCGCGCGTGAAGGACCGTCCGACCGTCTCTCTCGTCGATCTCCCGAACTACGGACGGGCGTCGCGACTCGTCTGGCACAAGCGACGCTTCTGCTGCCCCGACAGGGCGTGCCCGACCGGTAGCTGGACCGAGCAGGACCCGAGGATCGCGGCGCCGCGCCTGGCAATGACCGACCGGGCGGGGCGGTGGATCACCGAGCAGGTCGGCCGCTAC
>JAJZYI010000233.1 GCA_021798135.1 Actinomycetes bacterium
CCGGGACCGGGAGCCCGCCGACCGGAGCCGGAGGGCGGGCAGGCGGCGTCACCGGCGGGCCAGCCGGCGGGCGGGAACCGGCGGCCACCGTGCAGGGCCGGCTCGCGCACGGCGAGCAGCGGGCGGTGTCGATGACGGGGCTGGCCCTCGGCAACATCTGGGCCAAGAAGGCGCGGTCGATCGGGCTGGCCTTCGCCGTGGCCGTCGCCGTCATGACCGTCGTGACGCTCACCGTCGTCAGCCGCGGGCTGCAGGCGTCGGCGGCGGCGGTGCTCACGGTGGGCAAGGCGGACTTCACCGTCGCCCAGAAGGGCGTCGCCGAGATCCTCTACAGCAACCTGGACCAGCACGAGCTGCAGGAGGTCCGGACGACGCCGGGGGTCAAGAGCGCGGTGGGCGTGCTCCTCGAGACCGAGAAGATCAACGCCGCCACCCCGCTCTTCCTGGAGATCGGCATCGCGCCGAGCGACCTGGCCGCCTTCGGGGTCACGGTGGTCGCCGGCCGCCCGTACGGGGCCGACGCGTCGCACGAGATGATGATGGGCTGGCGGGCGGCGCAGAACTTCGGCGTCCACGTCGGCAGCACCTTCCGGGCCAACGGCACCGTCAACAAGGTGGTGGGGATCTACTCCACGGGCATCTCGTTCGGCGACCTCGGCTCGATGTTCCCGCTCCCCGCGGTGCAGGCGTACAACCGGGTGCCGGGGGCCGTCACGCTGATCTTCGTCAAGGTGGACCGGGGCGTGCCGATCCCGACCGTCGAGCGGCGCATCACCAGCGCCCATCCCGAGATGACCACCATCCGGACGGCTTCGCAGTTCGGCAGGGCGGACCGCAACCTGGTCTTCCTGCAGGCCGCCACGACGGGCAGCACGATCCTGGCCATCGTGATCGGTGCCGTCATCGTCGGCAACGCCATGCTGCTGTCGCTGTTCGAGCGCACCAGGGAGTTCGGGCTGCTGCGCGCCGTGGGGTGGTCGCGTCCACGGGTCGTGTCGCTGCTGCTGGCCGAGGGGGTGGTGCTCGGGGTCGCCGGGGCGGCGTTCGGTGTGGGCCTGTCGTTCCTGGCCACGGCCGTCCTGGAGACCCTTCCCCAGCTCCGCGGGGTGCTCCAGGCCTCGTACTCGCCCGACGCCTTCGCCCGCGGCCTCTACACCGGCCTCGGCATGACGGTCCTCGGCACCCTCTACCCGGCCCTGCGGGCCGCGTCGCTCAGCCCGCTGCGCGCGCTCAGCCATGAGTAGGGGCCGCTCAGCCATGGGCAGGGGCACGGCCGTCACGGCCGAGGCGCCGCCGGGCCGCTCGGGGCTCGCCGTCGAGACCCGCGGGCTGACCAAGGTGTACGAGGGCGCGCTGGGCCCCGCGCTGGACGGGGTCGACCTCAGCGTGGCCCGCGGGGAGCTGGTGGCGATCACCGGCCCGTCCGGGTGCGGCAAGTCGACCCTCCTGCACCTCCTGGCCGCCCTCGACGCGCCGACGAGCGGCACCATCGTGGTGGACGGCCACGACCTCGCCAACCTGCGCGACGCCGACGCCTACCGGCGCGAGGAGGTCGGGCTGGTCTTCCAGCTGCACAACCTGCTCCCGCGGCTGTCGGTCCTGGAGAACGTCGAGATCGCCATGATGGGCACCGGGCTGTCTCGTGCCGAGCGGGCGGCGCGGGCGCGCGAGCTGCTCGCCGGCGTGGACCTCGCCGGGCGCGAGCGCCGCCGGCCGACCGAGCTGTCGGGAGGGGAGCGGCAGCGTGTCGCGATCGCGCGGGCTCTCGCCAACGAGCCGGCGGTGCTGCTGGCCGACGAGCCGACCGGCAACCTCGACTCGGCGTCGGTCGGCAACGTGCTGCGGATGTTCGCCCGGGTCAGGGAGGAACGCGGCACGACCGTGCTCCTGGTCACGCACGACCCGTCGGTGGCGGCGACCGCCGAGCGGATCGTCACCATGCGTGACGGGAGGATCGTCGGCGAGGACTCGCCGGCTCGGGCGCACCCCTGAGCGCCGGGCGTGCCCCTGGGTCTGGGCGCGGGCGGGCCTTCGGCGGGTGTGGTGTGGCGGTGGAGCGGGTGCGGTCAGGCGGTGGAGCGGTGCTCGCCCGGGCGGGCCAGCGGCACCGACCAGCGCAGCTCCGTCCCCCCGGTGTCCGGAGACCGCAGCCCCATGTCCCCGCCGAGGTCCCGAGCGCGTGACCGCAGGTTGTCCAGGCCGCTGCGCCGGGTGGTGGTCCCGAGGCCCACGCCGTTGTCGGAGACGGTGAGGACGGCCGAGCGCTCCTCCGCCCGGAGCTCCACCACCACGCGCGTCGCCGCCGCGTGGCGTGCGGCGTTGGACAGCGCCTCGCGGGCGACGGCGAGCAGGTGGGGCCGGAGGTGGCCCGGCAGCGACTCGACGGGCCCGGCGAACCGGAGCTCCGGCTCGAACCCGAGCTGGCCCGTGGTGGACGCCGCGAGCTGCAGCAGCTCGGCGCGCAGGCCGCTCGCCTGCTGCTGGCGGGTGGACTGCAGCGAGAAGATCGCCGTCCGGATCCGGGCGATCGTGGCGTCGAGCTCGTCGATGCTGCTGTTGATCGCCTCGGCGGTCTGCTCGTCGGCCACCATGGGCAGGGCGGACTGCAGGCGCATGCCGGTCGCGAACAGGGACTGGATGACGTGGTCGTGGAGGTCTCGGGCGATGCGCGCCCGGTCGTCGGCCAGCAGCGAGTGCGTCTCGCGCGCCCGGGCCTGCGCCAGGCGGACGGCCAGGCCCAGCTGGTCCGCCAGGCCCTGCACGAGGGCGCGGGCGTCAGGCTGGGGGTCGCCGCCCAGCACGCTCAGGACGAGCGCGCCGGACGACGCGTCCGGCGCGCGCAGCGGTGCGACGACCACGTGCCCGCCGTGGTCGTCGAGGACCTCGGCGAGCGCCGCGGGCAGCGGGGCCTGCCGGACGTCGGGGTAGACCGCCAGCTCCCGCCCCCGCACCATCGACCGCAGCTGCTCGCCATCGACGGGGACCACCGGCCCGTCGGCCGGGTGAGCGACCCCCAGATCCTCCCAGTTGGCCGACGGGTCGAGGGCGAGCACCACCTGGCACGGTCCGAGCGCGGCGCGCAGGTGCTCCGCCGCCAGCCCCAGGCACTCCGTGAGCCCTGCTCCCGAGAGCAGGGCGAGGCGCACCTCGGCGGTCGACTCCAGCCACCGCTCGCGCCAGAGCAGCGCGGACTCCATGGCCTTGCGCTCGGTGATGTCGCGGGCGAAGAGCGAGAAGCCGATGCCGTGCTCGTCGGGTGCCTGGACCCGCGAGACCGAGAAGGCCACGTCGAGCAGGTCGCCGCTCGCCGTCAGCCACCGGGTGTCGCTCGCCGCGTTCGGCTTGCCGTCCATGGCCCGGGCCATCTGCTCCTCGAGCCACGAGGACTCCTCCTCGGGAACGAGCACGCTGATGTGCCGGCCGAGGATGGCGTCGTCCTCGTAGCCGAACATCTTGGCCGCACCGGCGTTCCACGTGAGGACGAGGCCGTCGTCGCCGATGGTGATGATGCCGTCCGCCGACGACTGGACGATGGCGGCCAGCCGGGCCTGGTCGGCGGCGGCTGCCATCCGCTCGCTGATGTCGCGCACCGCCCCAACGACGAGCAGCCGGTCGGCCCCGGCGACCGGTGACAGGCTGACGTCGATGGGGAACTCCGAACCGTCGCTGCGCCGGCCGGAGAGCTCCAGCCCCGTGCCCATCGCCCTGGTGGCGGGCGCCGCCGCGTACTCGCTTCGGTTCGACCGGTGCCGGGTGCGGAACCGCTCGGGAACCAGCACCTCGAGCGCCCTGCCGACCATGGTGCCGGCCTCGTAGCCGAACAGGGTCTCGGCGTTGGCGTTGGCGGCGACGATCTGCCCGTCGGCGTCGACGACGACGGCGGCGTCGGGGATGACCGACAGGATCATGTCGAGCAGCTCGCTGGACGGGTTGGGCACGCCCCGCACGTCGGCCGCCGCGGCGTCGCTGTCGGCCGCCGGCGGGTCGGAGCCCGCCCCGCCGGAGCGCCCGAGGCCGGGTCCTCGCTCGGGCTCGCCCTTCGTGCTGCCGGCGGACGCGCTCGGCACGACCGTCTCGGACCTTCCGTCTGCCACTGTCCTCAGGCTATGCCGCGCGGCGACCTGCGGCAACGCGTTCGGCGTTCCCGGCTCGGCGAGCGCGCACCCGCGGTGTGCGACGCGGGCGGGCCGGCGCCGGGAGCGGGCCGCCGCACCACCGGGTCACCGGGTCGAGCCCGATCCGTAGGGCGTGACCAGCACGGCGGCGCCGGTCACGCGGTCGTGCGCGAGGTCGGCGAGGGCGCGATCGGCCTGGTCCAGGGGGTAGGGCACGGCCGAGACCCGGATGCCGATCTCGGCTGCGCGGGCGAGGAGCTCCTCGCCGTCGCGGCGGGTGTTGGCGGTGACGCTGCGCAGCTCCCGCTCCTGGAACAGGTGGCGCTCGTAGTCCAGCGTGGGGATGTCGGTCAGGTGGATCCCGGCGACGGCGAGCACGCCGCCTCGGTCGAGCGCCTGGAGCGCCGGCGGCACCAGGGTGCCGACGGGGGCGAACAGGATGGCCGCGTCGAGCGGCTCGGGCGGCGGGTCGCCGTCGTCGCCGACGCTGGCGGCGCCGAGCTCGAGCGCCAGTGCCCGGGCCTCGGGCGAGCGGGTCAGCACGTGGACCCTGGTGCCTTCGGCCATCGCCACCTGCGCCGTCAGGTGGGCCGACCCGCCGAACCCGTAGATCCCGAGCCGGCCACCGGGTGGGCACTGGGACCGGCGCAGCGCCCGGTAGCCGATGATCCCGGCGCACAGCAGCGGCGCCGCCTCCGCGTCGCTGAACGTGTCGGGGAGGGCATAGGCGAAGGCCTCGTCGACCACGGCGTGCTCGGCGTACCCGCCGTCCACGTCCCACCCGGTGAAGCGGGGGTCCAGGCAGAGGTTCTCGCGGCCGGTGGTGCAGAACCGGCACCGGCCACAGGCGCGCGCCAGCCAGGGCACGCCGATCCGGTCGCCGATCCCGAAGCGCGTGCTGCCCTCGCCCAGGGCGTCGACGACGCCGACGACCTCGTGGCCGGGGACGACGCGCGGCCGGCGTGGCGCCAGGTCGCCTTCGGCCAGGTGGAGGTCGGTCCGGCACACGCCGCAGGCCCGGACCCGCACCCGGACCTGGCCCGGACCGGGGTCGGGGACGTCGCGCTCCTCGAGCCGCAGCGGCCCGCCGTCCACCGGACCGGGAACGTCGACGACCCAGGCCTGCATCGTCGTCGCCATCGGCCCTCCTCGCCGCTCGTCGGTGGCCGCCGCTGCCGGCTGCCTTTGTTGCCCCGGCCACGGTAGCGTTCGCCGTTCGCCGTTCGCCGTTCGCCGTTCGCCGTTCGCCGTTCGCCGTTCGCCGTTCGCCGTTCGCCGCCTGCTGCTTGCCGGGGTCAGGCCCGTGCGCGAGCCCGC
>JAJZYI010000234.1 GCA_021798135.1 Actinomycetes bacterium
TCCCGCCCTACGATCCTCGGCCCTGCTGACAGGCGGTGCCCGGCCCGGCCGGCTGGTGACGCCGGGATCGGCTGGCGGGTTGCGGGCGGGCCGGGCGGCGGGTGGCGCCCGACCCGGCCGGCGGTTCCCCCGCTCAGGCGTCGACCTGGTCGAGCCCCTGCGCCAGGGTGTTCCACGACAGGGTGGCGCACTTGATCCGGACGGGGAACTTCACGACGCCCTGCAGGGCGGCGAGCTCGCCGAGCGAGGCCGGGTCGACGGCCGTGGCGGCGTCGGGTCCCGGGTCGGGCGTGCCGGTGCCCTCGCCGGCACCCCCGGGGTCGTCGCCGTCGCCACCGAGGGCGGCCTCGTGGATGGACATCATCGCCTTGAACGTCCGGATGAGGTCGCGCACCTCGGCGACGGGCTTGCCCTTGACCGCGGCCGACATGAGCGACGCCGAGGACTGGCTGATGGAGCAGCCCTGCCCGCCGATGCGGACGTCGGTGACGACGTCGTCGTCGACCTGCAGGTAGACGACGATCTCATCGCCGCACAGCGGGTTGAACCCCTCGACCCGCCGGGCGGGCGGCGAGGGCAGCTCGCCGCGGTTGCGGGGGCTGCGGTAGTGGTCGAGGATGATCTCGCGGTAGAGGTCTTCGAGCCCGGTCATGTCCGTCCTGACGGTTGTCGTCGTTGGGTCCGGCGCCGTGCCCCGGCCGGGGCGGGCGGGGTGCCCGCGTCGGGGAGGAGCGCCGTGGTGCCCGGCGGCGGGCCGGGCCGTGTCCTACCCGAACAGGGTACCGGCGTCCGCCAGCGCGTCGGCCAGGGCGTCGACGTCGGCCTCGTCGTTGTACACGTAGAGCGACGCCCGGGCCGTGGCGGTGACACCGAGGCGCCGCATCAGCGGCTTGGCGCAGTGGTGCCCGGCCCGCACGCACACCCCGGCCTGGTCGAGCACTTGCGCCAGGTCGTGGGGGTGGACGTCGCGGTAGGCGAGCGAGAGCACGCCCCCGCGGTCCTCGGCGGCGGCCGGGCCGTGGACGACGAGGTCCTTGCCGAAGCGGTCGCTCAGGGAACCGAGCGCGTAGGAGGTCAGGTCGCGCTCGTGGGCGGCCACGGCGTCCATGCCCAGGCGCTGCAGGTACTCGACGGCGGCGGCCAGGCCGACCGCCTCGGCGATCGGCGGGGTGCCCGCCTCGAACTTCCACGGCAGCTCGTTGGCGACGAAGCCGTCGGTGCGGACGTCGCGGATCATGCCGCCACCACCGAGGAAGGGGGGCATCTCCTCGAGCAGGTCCCGCCGGCCCCAGAGGACGCCGACGCCGGTGGGGCCGAGCATCTTGTGGCCGCTGAAGGCGAGGAAATCCACGCCCAGCGCGGCGACGTCGACGGCACGGTGGGGGACGAGCTGGGCTCCGTCGGCCAGCACGAGCGCGCCCGCCGCGTGCGCGGCGCGAGCGATGTGACCGAGCGGTGGCATGGTGCCGAGGACGTTCGACATGGCGCTCACCGCCACCAGCCGGGCACCGTCGAGCAACCGGTCCAGGGCCGACAGGTCGAGCCGCATGTCGGAGCCGACCGGGACCCAGCGGAGGTCGAGCCCGAGCTCGTCCGCCAGCATCAGCCACGGCACGGCGTTGGCGTGGTGCTCCATCTCGGTGAGCACCACCGCGTCGCCTCGTCGCAGGGACCGGCGTCCCCAGGTGGCGGCGACCAGGTTGATCGACTCGGTGGCGTTCTTGGTGAACACGACCTCGTGGGCGGGGTCCGGCGCGCCGATGAAGCGGCCCACCGTGCGCCGGGCCTGCTCGTAGAGCTCGTCGGCCTCCTCGGCCAGCGTGTACACGCCCCGGTGGACGTTGGCGTGCGACTGCTGGTAGTAGCGGTCCATGGCGGCGAGCACGGGCGTCGGGTGCTGCGACGACGCGGCCGAGTCGAGGTAGACGAGGCGCCGGCCGTGGACCCGGCGTGCCAGCACCGGGAAGTCGCGCTTGAGCTCGGCGACGTCGAGCGGGCTCCGGCCGGCGGCCGCCGGCGCGACCGCTGCCGCCCGGGGCCCCGCGACGCCGCCGGCGGGCGGCGCCGCGGCGCCGGGGTCGCCGGCCGGGATCACGCCCGCCACGGCTCGAACCCCTCGGCCTCGAGCTGGTCGGCCAGCTCCGGGCCGCCGCTCGTCACCAGTCGCCCGTCGACGAGCACGTGCACCCGGTCGGGCCGCAGCAGCTGCAGGATCCGCGTGTAGTGCGTGACGAGGAGCACGCCCATCGCCGGCCGCTCGGCGCGCACCGAGCGCACGCCTTCGGCCACGACCTGCAGGGCGTCGATGTCGAGGCCCGAGTCGGTCTCGTCGAGGATGGCGAGCTCGGGCTCGAGCAGGGCCATCTGCAGGATCTCGGCGCGCTTCTTCTCCCCGCCCGAGAACCCGTGGTTGACGTGCCGCTCGCCGAAGGCCGGGTCCATCGACAGGCGTGCCATCCAGTCGAGCATCGCCATCCGGACCTCGAGCACCGAACGGTCGTCGCCGGCACGCGCCGCCATGGCCTGGCGCAGGAGCTGGATGACCGGCACCCCCTCGATCTCCTCGGGGTCCTGGAAGGCCAGGAACATGCCGGCCTTCGCCCGCACGTCCGGCGGCCAGCCGGTGACGTCCTCGCCGCGCAGCGCGATCCGGCCGGCGGTCACCTCGTAGGCGGGATTGCCCAGCAGGGTGTTCGCCAGCGTGGACTTGCCGGAGCCGTTCGGCCCCATGAGGGCGTGGACCTCCCCCTCCCCGACCACCAGGTCGATGCCGTGGAGGATGCCGACGCCGTCCGCGGCCACGTGCAGGCCGTCGATCTCGAGCAGTGGAGCCACGGCGCCAGTGTAGCGCCCGGTCCCCATTTGCACTACGGCGATAGTGGGAATCCCGCCCGCGGAGCCCGGTCGCCGGGGTCCGGGCCGGCGGTCGGCGAGGGTCGGGTAGCGTCGATCGGCGTGCTCGTGACCCCGGGGGCTGCCCCGTGACCGAACCGTGGACCTTCTCCGGGCAGCCGGCTCCCCTGGGGACCGCACACAGTGGTGGCGTGGTCACCTTGGTCGACGAATCGACGTTCGCCATCAGCGGCCGCATCGGCGACATCGTCCCGGGCGGCGCGCACGGCCTGTTCGTGCGGGACACCAGGGTGCTGTCGCGCCTGGAGCTGGTGGTCAACGGGCAGCGGCCGGAGCCGCTGGAGGTGGTGAGCGAGGACCCCTTCTCGGCGACGTTCGTCTCGCGCCTGGCGCCCGCCGCCGGCCGCGCCGACTCGACGCTCATGGTGTTCCGCTCGCGCTACGTCGGCCGCGGCATGCGCGAGGACGTCGTCGTGCGCAACTTCGGCGACGAGCCCACCTTCTGCCGGCTCGAGCTCTTCGTCGACGCCGACTTCGCCGACCTGTTCGCCGTGAAGGAGGGGCGAGGCGCCGAGGTCGGCGGGCAGCGCACCGTGGAGCGGGGGGAGGACCGGCTCACCCTCGGCTACCGCCGCGGCTCCGCCGCCCGAGGCTGCCGGCTGCAGTTCTTCCCGCCGCCCTCCGCGGTGGCCGACGACCTGGTGACCCTGGAGGCGATCATCCCGGCTCGCGGCTCGTGGTCGGCGTGCACCAGCGTCCATCCGATCATGGAGGGCGTCGTGGTCGAGCCGCGGCACCGCTGCGGCCAGCCCGTGGAGCGCGCCGCGCCGAGCGAGCGCCTGGCCCGCTGGCGCCGCCGGGTGCCGCAGGTCGAGGTCGAGCACCCGGGCTGGCGCCAGGTCGTCGACCGCAGCGCCGAGGACCTGGGAGCGCTGCGCATCTTCGACCCGGACTTCCCCGACCGGGCGGTCGTGGCCGCCGGCGCCCCGTGGTTCATGACCGTCTTCGGGCGCGACTCGCTCATCACGTCCTGGATGGCGCTGCTCGTCGACCCCGACCTCGCCCTCGGGGTCGTGCAGACACTGGCGCGCTTCCAGGGAGCCGACGTCGACCCGCGCAGCGAGGAGGAGCCCGGGCGCATCCTGCACGAGATGCGCTTCGGCGAGGCGCCGTCGCTGTCGCTCGGCGGCGGCAGCATCTACTACGGCACCGCCGACGCCACGCCGCTGTTCGTGATGGTGCTGGGCGAGCTGCGCCGCTGGGGCCTGGCACGCGAGGCCGTGGAGGAGCTGCTGCCCAACGCCGAGCGGGCGCTGCGCTGGATCGAGGAGTTCGGCGACCGCGACGGCGACGGCTACGTGGAGTACCTGCGCGCCACCGACCGGGGCCTGGCGAACCAGGGCTGGAAGGACTCGTGGGACGGCGTGCGCTACGCGGACGGCCGGGTCGCACGTGCCCCCATCGCCCTCTGCGAGGTCCAGGCCTACGTGTACGGCGCCTACCTGGCCTGGGCCCACTTCGCCCAGGAGCGCGGCGACGACGCCACGGCCACGCGCTACCGGGAGCGGGCACGCCAGCTCAAGATCCGCTTCAACCACGACTTCTGGCTGCCCGATCGGGGCTGGTTCGCCATGGGGCTCGACGCCGACAAGCAGCCCGTCGACGCGCTGGCGTCCAACATGGGCCACTGCCTGTGGACCGGCATCGTCGACGAGGACAAGGCCGGACTGGTGGCCGACCACCTGCTGTCGCCGGCGATGTTCAGTGGCTGGGGCGTGCGCACGCTGGCCACGTCCATGCACGGCTACAACCCGCTCAGCTACCACTGCGGGTCGGTGTGGCCCCACGACACGGCGCTGATCGCCGCCGGCCTGGCCCGCTACGGGTTCATGGAGCATGCGCTGCGCCTGGTGTCGGGCCTGTTCGAAGCCGGGGCGGCGCAGGGAGGGCGCCTGCCCGAGCTGTTCAGCGGTCTTGGCCGCGAGGAGCTGCCCACCCCGGTGAGCTATCCCACGTCGTGCTCGCCCCAGGCGTGGGCCGCGGCCGCGCCGCTGCTGTGCCTCCGGACCATCCTGCGCTTCGACCCGTGGGTCCCCCACGGCAAGGCCTGGGTGGCGCCCGAGCTGCCGCCCGGCGTCGAGCGCCTGGCCGTCCGGGGGATCCCGGTGGCCGGGACGCGCGTGGACGTGGAGGTGGAGGGCGGCGACGTGGCGGTGTCGGGCATGCCGCCGGGCATCGAGATCGTGCGCGAGCCCCGGCGCCCCGGGCCGGCCGCCTGACGGCACCAGGGGCGGCGGGGTGCCGGCGCCCACGACGACCGCCGACGGCCGGTATCGTCGACGAGGTGAGCCCTTCGAAGACGACCAAGTCCGTCGCCGCCGCGGCTGCCGCCGTCGGCACCATCGTGAGCATCTGGTGGTTCGCCCTGAAGCCGCGGTGGCGGAAGAAGCACGCCGGCACGGAGTAGGGCAGGGGCACTGCGGCCCGGCCGCCAGGTGGGCACTGCGGCCCGGCCGCCAGGTGGGCACTGCGGCCCGGCCGCCAGGTGGGCACTGCGGCCCGGCCGCCAGG
>JAJZYI010000235.1 GCA_021798135.1 Actinomycetes bacterium
TCGACAGCTTTGAGCACCACCGGGCCCTGGAGCGGACCGAGACCTTCTTCTGGGGCTTCTGCGACGACTACATCGAGCTGGTCAAGACCCGCGCCTACGAGAACGGCCCCGAGGCCGTGTCGGCACGGGCCACCCTGGCCGTCGCGCTCGGCGTCCTCCTGCGCCTGTTCGCCCCGTTCGTACCCTTCGCAGCGGAGGAAGCGTGGTCGTGGTGGCACAACAGCACTGTCCACCGCCAGCCGTGGCCGACGCGGGCCGAGCTTGCCGGCACCGGCGGCGTCGACCCCGCCGTCCTCGACGTTGCCGCCGAGGTGCTGGGAGCGATCCGCAAGGCGAAGACCAGCGGGCAGCGCAGCATGCGGACCCCGGTGGAGCGCCTGGGTGTGACCGGCAGCGCCGAGCGGATCGCCGCGTTGCGCTCCGTCATCGGCGACGTGTGCCACGCCGGTGTCGTCGGCGAGGTCGACCTGCGCGTGGGCGACGAGGCCGCCGTCACGATCGAGCTCGGCCCCGCCCCCGCGAAGGACCCCGCCCCCGCGAAGGACCCCGCCGGCGATCCGACCGCCACCTCCGGCGCCGGGGGCCACTGAGAACTGGGGCCACCAAGCCCTCCGCCCGGCGACAGAAGCCCGCCAGGGCCACCGATCACCGCCATCTCCGGTGCCGGAGGCTGCTGCGGGCCGGGAGCCGCCGAGCGCCAGGGTGACTGCGGGCCGTACGCCGCAGATCGGTCCGGGCGCGACGACCCGTGGCGTAACGTGGGCGGGTCGCGACAAGCCGCCACCGAGCGACCATCCCAGCTCGCGCCCGGTGGCCGAGACCTCGGGAACGGACCACGCCCCCATGCACGCCCCCACGGACGCCTCCACGGACGACGACAGCCGCTACGACCCCCTTCGGTTCGAAGAGGCGATCGGACGCCGCTGGTACGAGGAGCGGACCTACAGCACGCCGCTCGACGCCGAGGACCCGTCGCTCTACTACCTGACGATGTTCCCCTACCCATCGGGCGACCTGCACATGGGGCACGCCGAGATCTTCTCGTTGCACGACGCGCTGGTCCGCCAGAAGCGCATGACCGGGGCGCGGGTCTTCAACCCGATCGGGTGGGACGCTTTCGGCCTGCCGGCCGAGAACGCCGCTCGCAAGCGCGGTGTCGATCCCCGCCAGTGGACCTACGCCAACATCGACGAGCAGGTCGGTTCCATCATCCGCCTCGGCTACTCCTTCGACTGGTCCGCCCGCCTGCACACCTGCGACCCTGCCTACTATCGGTGGACCCAGTGGGTGTTCCTCCAGCTGTTCCACGCCGGCCTCGTCGACCGCCGGCCCGGGCTCGTCAACTGGTGCCCGGGGTGCGAGACCGTCCTCGCCAACGAGCAGGTGGTGGAGGGCCGCTGCGAGCGCAGCGGCGACGCGGTGATCCGCCGTCCGCTCACCCAGTGGTACTTCCGCATCACCGACTACGCCCAGGAGCTGCTCGACGACCTGGACGGGCTCGACTGGCCGGCACGCGTGAAAGCCATGCAGCGCAACTGGATCGGTCGCTCGGCGGGGGCCACGGTCAGCTTCGCGATCGCCGGTTCCGACGAGACCTTCGACATCTACACGACCCGGCCCGACACCATCTTCGGCGCCACCTACGTGGTGTTCGCCCCAGAGCACCCACTGGCCGTGACCCGGATGGCCGGGGACCAAGAGTACGACGCGTTCCTGCGCGAGGTGTCGCAGCGCTCGGAGATCGAGCGGCTCACCACCATGGCAGGGCGCGCCGCCAAGCGCGGGATGCGCCTGTCGTTCGACGTCGTCAACCCGGCCACCGGCGAGGAGATCCCGGCGTACGCCGCCGACTACGTCCTGACCGACTACGGAACCGGCGCCATCATGGCGGTGCCGTGCTCCGACCAGCGCGACCTCGACTTCGCCCGCCAGAACGGGCTGCCCGTCCGCATGATCGTGCAGCCGGTCGACGCAGACGGCCAAGCGCTCGCCCCTCTGGACCCCGACACCATCGAGGAGGCGTACACCGGACCGGCCACCATGGCCGGATCGGGCCCCTACGACGGCCTCGGGACGAAGGAGGCCGCCGCCGCCATCGTGGCGGACCTCGCCGAGCGGGGCCTGGCCCGGACCACCGTGAGCTTCCGCCTGCGCGACTGGCTGGTGTCACGCCAGCGCTCGTGGGGGGCGCCCATCCCCGTGGTCCACTGCCCCGATTGCGGCATCGTGCCGGTGCCCGAAGACCAGCTCCCCGTGGCGCTCCCCGACGACCTCGACTTCAACGTCAGCGGCTCTCCCCTCGACCTGCACCCCACGTGGAAGCACGTGCCATGCCCGGCCTGCGGCCAGGCAGCCACCCGCGACACCGACACCATGGACACCTTCGTCGACTCGTCGTGGTACTTCCTGCGGTACCTGTCCCCCGGCGACGACAAGCAGGCCTGGCCGCGCCAGCTGGCCGACGCCATGCTTCCCGTAGCCCAGTACACCGGCGGCGTGGAGCACGCCGTCCTGCACCTGCTGTACGCCCGGTTCTTCGTGAAGGCCCTGCGCGACTGCGGCCACCTGGGCGCCGGCGAGCCGTTCCGCGCCCTGCTCAACCAGGGCCAGGTCGTCCTCGACGGCGCGGCGATGAGCAAGTCCAAGGGCAACCTGGTCACCCCGGTCGAGGTCTACGGCACCTACGGGGCCGACACGCTGCGCGGCACCATGCTGTTCGCCTCACCACCCGAGGACGACATCGACTGGGCCACGGTGTCGCCCTCGGGCATGCACAAGTGGCTGTCGCGGGTGTGGCGCGTCGCCATGGAGACCCGCAGCACCGAGGGCCTGCCCGGCGCCGGCGAGCCAGCGGCCGGCGGGCCTCCGGCCAACACCGGAACCGGCACCGAGGAGCCGGCGACCGGCAGCAGAGCCGGCCCTGGGGCACCGATCGGGGCTGCTCCCGAGACCACTGACGATGACGATGACGCTGCTGCCTCCGGTGGAACTGCCGGCGACGGGGCCGCTGATGCCGGCGGGGCTGCCACCCCAGCGTTGCGTCGGGCGACCCACCGGACCATTCGCGACGTCACTGCCGACTATGACCAGCGCAAGTACAACACGGTCATCGCCAAGCTCATGGGCCTCACCAACGAGCTTGCAGACGCCCGGCGCGCCGGCATCACGGGCACGGCGGTGAGCGAGGCGGTCGACACGCTGCTGCTGCTGCTGGCTCCGATATGCCCGTTCATCACGGAGGAGCTGTGGACCCGCCGGGGGCATGCCGGGTCGGTCCACGACCAGCCCTGGCCGGCGGCCGACCAGCGGCTCACCACCAACAGCGAGGTGGCCGTGGTGGTCCAGGTCGACGGCAAGGTCCGTGGCAAGGTGACCGTGCCGGCCGGCACTGCCGCCGCCGAGCTCCAGGCCATGGCACGCGACCTCGAGCCGGTCCGGCGGCTGCTGGAGGAGGCAGGAACCGTCCGCGCCGTCGTCGTGCCCGACCGGATCGTCAACTTCGTACGCGGCTGACGCCCGGTCCCGGGCCTGGTGGGCGGCCGCCGGTCGCGTGTGATCGGCGGCCGGGCCGCTGGCGGCGGGTTCTCCACGTGGCGCCGTGGCATGCCGGGCTCGCAGTAGGTTCGGTCCAGCAACAGCAGGAGGTGCTGGCCCTATGCGTGTCGGACTGCTCACTGGCGGAGGGGACTGCCCGGGGCTCAACGCGGTGATCCGGGCGGTTGTCCGCAAGGGCGAGGTGTTCTACGGGGACGACTTCGTCGGCTTCCGGGACGGCTGGCGGGGCACGCTCGACGGCGTCACGCTGCCGCTCGACGTCGAGGTCTGCCGCGGCATCCTGCCGCGAGGTGGGACGATCCTGGGCACGTCGCGGACCAACCCGTACACGCTCCCGGACGGAGCCCAGCGGGTACGAGCGACCCTGCATCGCGAGGGGATCGAGGCGCTGGTGGCGATCGGCGGGGAGGACACGCTCGGGGTGGCGTGGCGCCTGCACGAAGAGGGCGTAGCCGTCGTCGGCGTCCCCAAGACGATCGACAACGACCTGTCGGCGACCGAGGTGACCTTCGGGTTCAACACGGCGGTGCAGATCGCCACCGAGGCCATCGACCGGCTGCACACCACGGCCGAGTCCCACGACCGGGTGATCGTGTGCGAGGTGATGGGCCGGCATGCCGGCTGGATCGCCACGTACGCCGGCATCGCCGGTGGCGCTGCGGAGATCCTCGTCCCCGAGGAGCCGTTCAACATCGACGAGGTGTGCGAGCGGCTGCGTGCCCGCCACGCCAAGGGCCGCTTCGCATCCATCGTGGTGGTGGCGGAAGGAGCGGTCCCCACCGAGGGCACCATCGAAGTCGTGTCTACCGAGGTCGACAACTTCGGGCACCCCCGTCTCGGCGGCATCGCCAACGTGCTGGCACCCGAGATCGAGCGGCGCACCGGGTTCGAGACCCGGGTCACCATCCTGGGCCACGTCCAGCGCGGGGGCACCCCCACCGCGTACGACCGGGTGCTTGCGACGCGCTTCGGCGTCGCGGCGATCGAGACCGTGCACGACGGCCAGTACGGGCACATGGTTGCGCTGCAGAACGACCGGATCGTCCGCGTGCCGCTGTCCCACGCGGTCCACGCGATCAAGACGGTCGACCCCCAGCTGCTCCACGACGTGGCCGCCACCTTCTTCTGAGCCGAGCGACTCCGGCTGCTTGGCGCGGGTGCTGCCAAATGGTGCGGCACGCCGCCCGCGCCATCAGACCTGTCATGCCGGCCAGGGGACCCGCACCCAGGGCGGCCGCCCGCTGGCACGAGTGCGTCGCTACCGTGCCGCACACCGCACGTGCCACCAGACCCGTCGTGCCGACGCGTGCGCCCGCACCCAGGGCGGCCCCACTGGCATGCACGCGGTCGAGGGCGGTGCCCGCCCCCCGGTGCCACCGGGTCGGATCGATCGGTCGTCGCCGGGGAGGCCCACCCCTATCCTCGACCAAAAGAGGCTCACCCCTATCCTCGACCAAAAGAGGTCATGATGCCTGACGACATGCGCGACGGAACGCGATCCGCCACGGGCGAGCACGCTGGGCGCACGGGACATGGTGTGCACGCCGGAGACGGCGTGCACACCGGGCATGGCGGACCCGGCGGTGACGGGAACGGCAGCGGACACGACGGTCCCGCTCACGACGCCGGTGAGACAGCCGCAAACGGACCGGCCGCCTTCTGGGACGGCCTGTACGGCGAGCGGGGACGGATGTGGTCGGGAGAGCCGAACCGCGCGCTGGTCGAGACGGTGGAACGCCTCGTGCCGGGCCGGGCGCTCGACCTCGGCTGCGGCGAGGGCGCCGACAGCGTGTGGCTCGCCCTGCAGGGATGGACCGTCACCGCCGTCGACGTGTCCGCCGTCGCCATCGCCCGGGCGGCGGCG
>JAJZYI010000236.1 GCA_021798135.1 Actinomycetes bacterium
GCGGGCTCCCCGCGGGCGGCTGGACCGGCGCCTCGGGGACGGTCGGCGGCGGCGCGGCCCGGCGCGGCGCGGCCGGCATGATGGCCGTGGCCTGCGGCGCGGGCGCCAGCGCAGGGCCGTTCACCAGCCCGGACAGGCCGGCGACGGAGACGGTGCCGGCTACCAGGGTGGCGGTGCCCGCCGCCCAGGCGGTCCGGCTCACCGAGGCCAGGGTGCGCTCGTGGCGCAGCTCGTCCCACGCGTGCCGGGTCCGGCCCCACATCCGCCCGAGCGCGCCGTGGCGCACCGGCTGCTCCACGAAGCGCCAGGACAGGGCGGCCAGGACGATGCTCGCCCCCACCTGTGCCGTGGCGCGCCACGCGTCCGGGCCGGCGTCGACGGGGGTGGTGAGCACGATCACCGGGTAGTGCCACAGGTAGATGCCGTACGACCGCACGCCGATCCACCGCAGCGGCCCCACCCCGAGCGCCCGGTGGAGCCAGGACCCCCCGTGGACGGTGGCGGCGATGACCACCGCGGTGAGGACGGCCAGCAGCGCCATGCCGCCCTGGTAGAGGAACGGGTCGTACTGGCCGACCTGCCAGAACATGACGAGGATGCCGGCGAGCGACACGATCCCGCCGACCTGCAGGGCGCGCGCCCCTGCCGGCGGCAGGGGCCGGCTGGCCCGGGAGCGGGGCCACACCAGGGCCAGGGCCACCCCGACCAGCAGGGCGAAGGCCCGGGTGTCGGTGCCGTCGTACACACGGGTCGGGTCGCCGTTGGGCGAGTACAGGAGCGCCATCTCGACGGCTGAGGCGACGGCGAGGGCCAGGACGGCCCCGACGAGCACGCGGCGCGAGCGGAGGCGGTGCAGCCCCACCAGCAGCAGCGCCGGCGCCACCAGGTAGAACTGCTCCTCGATGGCCAGGGACCACAGGTGGCCGAGCGGGGACGGCGGGCCGAAGCGGGCGAAGTACGACACGTGGTGGAAGATGAACCACCAGTTGCTGAGGTAGAGCAGGACCGACGGCAGGTCGCTGCGGAGCTGGGCGAGCTCGATCCGGTCGAACAGGGTCACCCAGGTGGCCGTGGCCAGCAGCATGACGCCGAGGGCCGGGAGCAGGCGCCGGGCGCGCCGGGCCCAGAACCGACGGAAGCCGATGCCGCCCGTCCGCCGGTGCTCGGCGACGAGCAGGTCGGTGATGAGGTAGCCGGAGAGCACGAAGAACACCCCGACGCCGAGCAGGCCGCCGGGCACCGCGCCCACCCCGAGGTGGTACGCGATGACGGCGAGCACGGCGATGGCCCGGATGCCGTCCAGGCCGGCCAGGTACGTGCCGGTGCCCTCGACCGGCTCAGGCACGGGACCGTCGACCCCGGCGCTCCGCCGCGCCGCCGACGCGGCCGGCGTCGTGCGTCGCCGTTCCCCAGGCCCCCGCAGTACCTGCCGTCATGCCCTCGCCGTTTCGTCCCCGGGCCGCTCGTCGCGCCCGTCCCTACGCTGCCAGTCCCGCACCCGTTGCGCACGTCGCAGCCGCGCCCGACGGGCGTGAGCCGGCCTGTCGCCGGCCACGCCGGTGACGCCCGACCGGCCGGACCGGTTCCCGCCCGGTGGCTCGCGGCGGCGTACCATCGCGGCGTGGCCCACGACCGGCGGCGGCCAGGACGGCGGTCCCCCCTGAAGGTGGCGGTCGGTGGGGTGGTGGTGCTCGTGGCCCTGGCGTCGGTGGCGGTCGTGGTGGCGGCGCACCTGCACCGCGGAGGGCCGGCGGCCGTCCGCAGCGCCCGACCGCAGGCGGCGCACGCGGCGTCGCCGGGGTCGACGGCTGGGTCGACGGCGGGGTCGAGCGGCCCGACCGGCCCCTCCTCGACCGCCGGCACGCCGACCTCGACGGCACCCTCCGCGCCGGCGTGGTCGGCGCCGGCGCTCGTCGACCCGTTCGGCCACCTCTCCTCGCTGTCGTGCGCCTCGCCGTCGTTCTGCATGGGGCTGGACGCCGACCTCCACGGGTCCTATCTGTTCGCCGGAGGGGCGTGGTCGCGCGTGGCGATGCCGGGCGGCGCCTACCTGGGAGCGGTGAGCTGTCCCACCGCCGGCTCCTGCGTCGCCGTCGACGCCAACGCTCACCTGTGGACCTACGCGGACGGCGCGTGGTCGCACGCGTCGTCCCTGCGAGCCGAGCCGGTCGCCTCCAACCTGACGTCGATCTCGTGCGCGACGCCGGCGTCATGCATGGTCGGGACGACGGGGGGCGAGGTCCTCGGGCTCTCGCGAGGCGTCCTGGTCCGCAGCTGGAAGCTCGCGCAGGAGCCGTTCGGCGGCGTGGCGTGCCCGACCTCGGCGTTCTGCGTCGCGGTGAGCGGCGACGAGGCGTTCACCTATGCCGGAGGGACCTGGTCGCGTGGCGTGCCGCTCGACCACCCCCGGTCGCAGGCCCAGCGGTACGCCCACTTCCTCGACGCCGTGGCGTGCTCGTCGCCGTCGTTCTGCGTGGCGGTCGACTCCAGCGGCGACGCCTTCACGGACGCCGCCGGACAGTGGTCCGCGGGCGTGATGGTCGCCGGCGTCGGCCTGGCGTCGGTGTCGTGCCCGGCGGCCGGCCGCTGCATGGCGCTCGGATCGGACGGCGAGGCGTTCCATCTCAGCGGCGGCAGCTGGTCGTCGGCCACGCCGGCCGCGTCCGGCGCCGGTGACCCGACCACCCTGTCGGTGGCCGTCTCGTGCCCCCTCGCCACGTGGTGCGCGGCCACCGACGCCGGCCACGTGGCCACGTACGCTTCGCCGTAGGCCGGCGGTCCGGCTGCGCTCCTCGCCGCAGGCCGGCGGCGCGGCCGCGTGCGCATCGCCGCCGACAGGTGAGACGCGCTGGCACGGCCACCGCGCAGGGGGAGGCTGGAGCGCCATGTGGCAGCGCCGGTGTCAGGAGTGTGCCGGCACGCGCCCGCCGGTACGCCGCCGGCCCTCGTTCACGGCGAGAACGGGGAAATTGGCCATTTCGTCCCTCAAGGGCGGGTCGACCCTGCCGATACCACGCAGGGTGACGGGCAGCGCTCACGACGCGCACGCCCGGACCCGTACGCGCCGTCGGCTCCCTGCCTCGCGCCGGCCGACGCGACAGCGCAACCGGCTACCACGAAGGGATGGACCATGGAGCCTCGCAGCCGCCGAACCCTGCCCGGGACCGCACGCCGAGCTGCCGTCACCGGTGCCGCTGCCGCCGGTGCCGCCGTCGCCGCGGCGGTGCTGGCGGGCGGCACGGCGTGGGCCGCCGGCAGCGGCTACGGCCCCACGCCGGGCAGCACCACGCCGGTACCCGGTGGCTTCACGACGGTGGTCACCAGCCAGACCGTGCCGACCTCCGGCGGTTCGGTGCAGGGATCGGTCGGTCCCGAGCACTTCGCGCTGGACGTGCCCAGCGGCGACTTCCCGTCGCCCGTCCAGATCACCGTCACCACCCCGGCCGTCGGCCAGATCCCCCATGGCGTCACCGGCATCGACATCAGCTTCGCCGTCGGCGGCCAGTCCCTCACCGGCACCCTCACCAAGCCGGTGACGCTGACCATCGACAACAGCGGCATCACGGCGACGGACGTCGTCGAGATCTGGAACGGCACCGCCTTCGTCCCCTACGGGCAGGCCACCACGGGCAACGGATCGGTGACGATCACGTTCAACCAGGACCCGGTGTTCGAGGTCGTGAGCCCGGCCAACGCGGCGGCCGCCACCGTGCCGAACGCCACCACCGTGCACACCGGCGTGCCGGTGCTCGGCGAGAGCCTGCTCGCGGTGGCGCTCGCGGGGCTCGGGGCCGCGGGGCTCCTCGCGCTGCGGCGTCGTTCGAGCCGGGCGGCGAGCTAGCCGTGCTGCAGGTCAGTCACGCGGCCGCCGGCGGCGTCGTCGCCGGCGAGCCCGGTGGTCGCCACCTCGCGGCGCACCGTCCAGTGGCGGCGCCGGCACGCTGGTGACCACCGTCACCCGTCGGTTCGCCGCGTGGCGCGTGGCGGACCGACCCGACGCCGTCCCGGCGCCCGGCCCGCCGCGGCCCAGGGCCGACGAGGTGCCGCCGGCTGACGACGTGCCGGGCGTCGCCGAGCCGGCAGACCTCGGCCACCGCGTCGTCACCCTGGTCGCCGCCATCGGCCTGTTCGGTCCGGCGTTCGCCATGTGGAGCGGCATCGTGCCGCTGCCCGAGGCCGGCGTCATGTCGGTCGCCCTGACGATCAGCGCGTTCGTCGCCGCCGTCGGCGCGGCGACGGCCCGCACCGAGCGCTCCCTGCGGCGCGTCGACCTCCTGCTCCTCGTCTTCGGGGCAGCCGCCCTCGTCGCCTGGGCCGCGACCGTGGTCAACCTGAACCCCGCGTACGGCACCGACGAGGCGGCCTTCGCCCAGTACGCCGCCCGGCTGCTGCTCAACGGCCACGACCCGTACGGCGCCAACCTGCTGCCCGCCCTGCGGATCTTCGCCGTCCCCATCCAGTACGCCACCTACACGCTGTCGGGCGGTGTCGTGCACACCCTCGGCTACCCGGCCCTGCCCGTCCTGCTGACCGTGCCGTTCGTGGAGCTCACCCACGGCGTGCAGTCGGTCATCGTCGCCGACGTGGCCGCCCTGGTGTCGAGCCTCGTCCTGGCGTGGTTCCTGCTGCCGGCACGGTGGCGCGCCATGGCCGTCGTCACCGTCGTCGGCCTGCCGATCCTCTTCGGCTACGCCGTGGCGGGTATCAACGTGATCCTGGCCCTCCCCATGCTCATGGTGGTGGCCTGGCGGTGGACCGAGGTCGGCTCGAGCGGCCGGCTCGGCCGACGCGGCGTCGTGCAGGCCCTCGCCCTCGGGCTGGCGGCGTCGGTCCAGCAGGTCGTGTGGTTCGCCGTGCCCTTCGTCGTGGTCGGCCTGTGGCTGTGCAGGCGCCGCCACATGGACCGTCACTCGGCAGCCACCGTGGTCGGGAGGTACGTGGCGCTCGCCGCCGCCGCGTTCGCAGCGGTCAACGGCCCCTTCGTCGTCGCGGGCTTCGGCCGCTGGTTCCACGGCGTCCTCGGGCCGCTGATCCAGCACGCCATCCCCTACGGCCAGGGGCTCATCGACCTGCCGGGCTTCGCCGGCGTGGGCGGGGGGAACCTGAGCCTCTACACGGCGGGGGCGCTGTTCGTCCTGGTGGGCCTGCTGGCAGCCTTCGCCGTCTGCTTCGACCGGCTGTGGCGTGCGGCGTTCGTCCTGCCGTCCGTGGCGCTCTTCTTCCCGACGCGGTCGCTGGCGGAGTACTGGATGACGCTCATCTCCGTGTGGCTGGTGTCGATCGCCACCACCGAGCTCCCCGCAGCGCCCGCCACCACCGGCTCCACCGGCCCCGTGCCGTGGGTGCTGCGCCGCCTCCGCTGGCCCGCCGGCGGCGGCCCCGGCCGCCGGCTGCCGCCGGCGCGGTCCCGCGGCGG
>JAJZYI010000237.1 GCA_021798135.1 Actinomycetes bacterium
CGGTGGCCGCGGCCGGTACGCCGGCGCCGGTTGTCGTCTCCATGTCCTCTCCTCCTCGTCTGCCCGCCTCGCCTGCTCGCTGTCGCCTGCTCAGGCTCGCCAGCCCGCTGTCGCCTGCTCAGGGCCGGCCACCCGCTGTCGCCTGCTCAGGGCCGGCCACCCGCTGTCACCCGCTCAGGGTCGGCCGCCGTCGCGGCGGCCGACCGTCCGTTCGCCGGGGATGTCGGTCGGGTGCACGTACCAGTCCGCCGGGATGTCCTCGCGGGCCGGGACCGAGTCGACCCCGTACAGGCGGTGCGCGGCGACCACCCAGCGCCCACCCTCGCGGCGCAGGTCCTCCCGGATCCTGGCCCACAGGTGCCAGGTGGTGCCCGTGCCCTGCATGCGGTGGTAGGCGTAGACGTAGGCCGAGCAGACCGCCCGGTCACCGTCCAGGTCGACCAGGACGTTCGTCACGTGGTGGCTGGTCCGCTCGTACCGGACGAGGATGCGCCCCAGCGCGCGGCCGATGCGGTCCCGGCCCTCCACCACCTTGCCGGTCATGACCTCCGCCACCGCGTCCCCGGCGAACTCGGACACGGCGAGCTCGGGGTCCGCTGCGTCGATGCCGCGGAAGTACCGCACGAGCACGTCGGCCACGGCCCGCTCCTCGACGAGCGCCCGGATGGCCGCCTCGGTGTCCGTCTCCACGATGAAGCTCCTCTCGGTGTCAGGTGGGCGGCGGCCCGCCCGCGCCGGCGGCGCCGTGCGTCGGGCCTGCGTCCCGGCGAGCTCGCCGCCTGCTCAGAACGAACGGCCGAGACCGAGCGACTCGGCCACGACGTTGCGCACCATCTCGTTGCTGATGGGGGCGATGCGGTAGATGCGGGCGTCCCTCCAGTAGCGCTGCATGTCGGTCTCCGCCGAGTAGCCCATGCCCCCGAGCATCTGGATGCCCAGGTCGGCAGCCTGCACGGCGTACTCGGACGCCAGCAGCTTCGCCATGTTGGCGTCGGTGGCGCACGGCTCGCCACGGCTCTGCAACCAGGCGGCCCGGTACGTGACGAGCTCGGCCTGCGCCCGCCACATGGCGATGTCGGCCAGGAAGTGCTGGACCGCCTGGAACTCGCCGATGGCACGGCCGAAGGCCTGGCGGGCACCGACGTACTCGACCGCCGACTCGAGCACGCCGTCGAGGATGCCGCAGCACAGCGCGGCGAGCATGATCCGCTCGTTGTTCAGCGTGCCGGTGAGCATCCGCCAGGCCTGGCCGGGCTCCCCGAGCACCAGGTCGTCGGGGACCTCCACGCCGTCGAGGAACACCTCGCAGCTGGGGATGCAGCGCATGCCGAGCTTGTGGATCGGCTGCGTCTGCAGGCCTGGCGACGGCTGAGGCACCAGGAAGAGCGTCAGGCCGTCGGTCTTGCGCGCCGGGCTCGGGTCGGTCCTGGCCAGCAGCAGCAGGTAGTCCGCCACGTTGGCGCAGGTCGACCACGTCTTCTGGCCGGTGATGCGCCAACCGCCGTCGACCCGCTCGGCGCGCGTCCGCATGGCGCCGAGGACGTCCGTGCCCCCGCCCGGCTCGGTCACGGCGATGGCGAAGCGCAGCTTCCCTGCGGCCAGGTCGGGCAGGAACCTGGCCTTCTGCTCCTCGGTGCCGTACAGCCCGACGGACTTGCCCCCGGCGAAGGAGGAGATCCCCCAGATCCACGTGAGGCCGGCGAGCGAGCGGGCCAGGCCCCGGGCCACGAGCATCTGGGTCAGGATGTCGCCGCCCTGGCCCCCGTGGCGCTCGTCGATGCCGATGCCGTGCAGCCCCGCAGCCGACATCCTGTCCCACAGGTCGAAGGGGAACTCGAGCTCACGGCGCTCCAGGTCGCGGGCCACGTCTTTGGGGCAGTTGTCCTCCACCCAGGACCGGATCATGTCCTGGAGGGCGACCTGCTCGTCGGTCAGGGCGAAGTCCACGTCTCCTCGTTCTCTCTCGTCGTGCCGCGGCCGCTCCCCACAACCGTGTGCGGGGCCGCCGACGCGGCCCCCGTCCTCGGGCCGTCCCAGCGGCCCCGTCGCGACCCTGTCGCCCGTGCGGGCGCGGCCGGCAGCCACCCCCGGCGGGAGAGGCCGCGGCGGCCTCCGTCGACCCCACCGTCCGCGCCACCGGCGCGGCCCCTGGGCCGGCGGCGCGACCGGCGCGGCCCCTGGGCCGTCGGCGCGACCGCAGCTCAGCCGGCCAGCGCCGCCGGCACCCGGGAGCCGATGAGCTGCTCGTGGACCGTTCCCACCACGCGGCGGGCGAGCCCGGCGATGTGCTCGTCGCTCTTGGACGACACCGGGTGCGGGACCACCGCCGTGGGGCAGGTGGCCAGCCCGCGCGACGCGGCGAACGACGCTGCCAGCCCCTGGAAGACGTCGGAGATGACCACGACGGCGGGCACGCCGCGCCGCTGCATCTCGACGACGTCGTCGACGCTGCAGGCCGAGCAGGCCCCGCAGTCGCCGAGGCCGGCGAGCACGATGTCGGACCGCTCGGCGATGGCCGTGGCCTCGGCCTCCGGCAGCAGCTTGGCCGCCGCCTCCTTGCGCACGATCTCGACCGACGCCAGCGGGACGAGCGCGCCGAGCTCGGACGCGATGGCCTGCAGCAGCTCGCGCGCCTTGGGCTTGCCGTTGTCGATCAGCGTCAGCACGAGCGGCCGGCCGGCCGGCGGGGGCGGGGCCAGGGACAGTGCGGGGGCCTCGGCCTCCTGCACGTCGGGTCGCATGACGGTCACGAGTGCCATCGGAGCACCTCCTGGGGTCGGGTCGTGGTGGCCGGCGGCCGCGGTGACGCCGGGTGCCCGCGTCGCGCGGCGACGGCGGGAGGGCGGCGGCGCGCCGGCGGGGTCGGGCTCACCGGGAGAGGTCCACGGAGCAGCTGTCGGGGCCGCAGTCGGGCAGCGCCTCGCCGGGCGGCCGCACGCGGCGGGTCACGGTGCGGGTGTGGATGGTGGGGGCGAAGGCCGGCAGGTACGCCGACCAGCCGGCGCCGCCTCCGCCGGCCGTGACGAGGACGATGTCGTCGGGCTCCCGCACGGTGGGGAGCTTGCCGTCGGGCCCCGGCGTCATGTCGTGCTGCGACCCCTGCTCCAGCAGCACGCCGGCCTGGAGGAGCTCGTCGGGCGCGACGCGGGTGGCTTCGCAGAGGTAGCGGCGCGCCTCGGCGCGCGTGATGCCGGCCTCCACCACCGCCGCCGCGTGCTCGGGACCGAGCACGATGACGCCCTGGCCTCCCTTGCCCACCGCGAAGGTCGACGGGTTGCGCATGGCGGCGGCGTAGGTCCGCAGCAGGCCGTGGCCGTCGCCGTTCAGGAGGTTGGCCACCTGGCGGGGCCCCTCGGTCGCCATCACGGTGACCGTGGTGTCGTCGGTCCCGTACCCGAGCTCCACGCGCAGCGGCTCCCACGGCTCGGGGGGCGGCGACTCGGCGAAGCACAGGGAGTACTTGCCGGGGTTGCCGAGCGACGACCCGTCCATCCGCCCGGGCTTGGCGTCGAGCACGTTGATGGCCACCAGGCGCAGGGCCCTGCCGATGGTGGCGTTGGCGCGGTGCCCCGACCCGAGCGCGCCGTGACCGGCGTTCAGGCCGATCTCGGCGGCCATCGGGCCGCTCACCACCACGCACAGCGCGGCGCCACCGGTGCTGGTCAGCACCGCGTTGGGGTTGAACACCGGGTCGAGCACGGCGGACAGCGCGGCCAGCACGACCGGGAAGTACCCCGGTGCGCAGCCCGCCATCACGGCGTTGACGGCGGCGTGCTCGGCGGTCACCGTGCGGTTGCGGGCGGGCACCGCACCGATGACCTCGCCCGCCTCGACGCCCCCTGCCACCAGCATCGCCTCGACCCGCGCCGGGGTCGGAGGGACCACCGGCAGCCCGTCGGTCAGGCCCTCGGCGAAGAAGACCTCCTGTACGTCGTCCTCCTGCAGCTCCATGGTGGCTGCCATGGCGCTCCCTCCCCTCCCGGCGGGCACTCTGCCGGCCTGCTGCGCCAGCACAGGCCGGAACGGACCCGGGAGTTGCCGGGTCGGGTTCAACCTACCAATCAGACGTTTGTTTTTCAATGGCCGGGGCACGGTCCCAGCAACCGCTTGCCAGGAAGTTCAAACGGTCGATAGTTTGAAGCTGGTCGAGAATCTGAAGCCAGCGGCACCGCTGCCGGCCCGCCCGAGCCAGCGGCACCGCTGCCGGCCCGCCCGAGCCAGCGGCACCGCTGCCGGCCCGCCCGAGCCAGCGGCACCGCTGCCGGCCCGCCGTCGGGCCGCTATCCGAGGAGGGGACGTGCCGAGGCATCCGATGCGCCGTTGCGCCGCTCGCCGCCCGGGGCGGCACACCATGGAGCCGGGACGTCCCGGGCCGGCCGCGGCGGTCGCGCCATGACGTCGCTGGCGGAGCTGCAGTCGATCGTCGGGCACCAGTTCCCCGGCGGCACGTACCGGGTCGAGCCCTACCGCAACTGGCTCACGTGCGACACCGTGCTGTCGCCCCTGCCGGCCGACGAGGTGGCGCACCCCATGTTCTGCTACTACGGCGCCCTGGCCGGCATGGGCATCTCCCTCGACGAGCTGTTCGCCCTGGCCGGTGCCACCGCCGAGGACGGCGTGATGTTCGGCGAGGCGGAGATCGACCTGCGCCGGCCCCTGCGCATCGGCGAGTCCTTCACCGTGCGCGGCGGCATCACCGACGTCGAGCGCAAGGAGGGCAAGCGCGCCGGCGTGTTCGACATCGTCGCCTTCCGGCTGGAGCTCGTCGACGCCGCCGGTGAGGTCGCGGCCGTGTCGACCAACTCGTTCGTCTTCCCGAGAAGGGCCAGCTGATGCCGACCGCCGACGTCGGGGACGCGCTCCCCGAGTGGACCGTCGACCCCGTCGACGCCGAGAAGATGAAGACCATGGCGGCCCTGCTCGCCGACCCCAATCCCATCCACTGGGACGTGGAGGCCGTCCGGGACCTCGGCATGGGCGACCGGCCGGTCAACCAGGGACCGAGCAACATGGCGTACGTCGCCAACATGCTCGCCGCGTGGAGCGGCGGCCACCAGCACCTCCGCACGCTGCGGGTCCGCTTCCTCGCCAACGTCTTCGCCGGGGACCGGGTGGTCGCCGGCGGCCGCGTCAGCGCCGTGGAGCCGGCCGACGGCGGCACCCTCGCCACGTGCGAGGTCTGGCTGCGCCGCGGCGACGACACGGTGATGGCGGGCGAGGCCCGCGTCCTGCTGCCCGCCTGAACGAGGGGTCAGGCACCGTCCCCTTCCCGGCCCATCGTCGGCTCGCGTAGTGCCTTCTTGTCGAACTTGCCCGTGCTGGTGCGGGGCAGTGCGGCGACCGAGACGAAGGAGTCGGGTATCCACCAGCTCGCCACCCGCGATCGGAGGAAGTCACGGAGTTCCGGCTCGGCA
>JAJZYI010000238.1 GCA_021798135.1 Actinomycetes bacterium
CGTCGGTTCGATTCCGACAGGGGGCTCGCCTGGCGGCGTAGCTCAGTTGGTCAGAGCACACGGCTCATAATCGTGGGGTCGCGGGTTCGAGTCCCGCCGCCGCTACTGGTCCGCCGCGACCGGGCCTGCCGGGCCCGGCCGGAGACGAGGAGACACCATGGCCAAGAACGAGAAGCGCGTGCAGGTCACCCTGGCCTGCGAGGTGTGCAAGCGGCGGAACTACATCACGACGAAGAACCGGCAGAACGACCGCGAGCGGATCGAGCTGACCAAGTACTGCCGGTGGGACGCCAAGCACACCGTCCACAAGGAGACGCGCTGACGCGCCGCTTCGGCGGGCGCCAGACGGCGACGGCGGACGACGTCGTCGAGCTGGCGCGACGGGCCCGAGGTGGCGACCGGCAGGCGCTCGAGCCGCTGGTCCGGGCCACCTACCCGGATGCCCTCGGCCTCGCCATGCGCATGCTCGGCGACGAGCACGACGCCCGCGACGCGGTGCAGGAGGCCTTCGTGCGGGCGCTGTGCGGCATCCGCCGGTTCCGGGGCGACGCCGCCTTCACCACCTGGCTGCACCGGATCACCGCCAACTGCGCGGCCGACGTGCTCGCCGGCCGCGCCCGGACCGCGCACCAGGACCTCGACACGCTGGCGCCCGAGCACCACCGGGCGCTCGCCGACACCAGCGCCGAGCACGATCCCGAACGCCGGTCCGTCCAGCGGGCGGACCGCGACCGGCTCGTTGCCGCCCTGCAGGCGCTGCCTGCGCGCCTGCGCGCCGTCGTCGTCCTCCGCGACGTCTACGACCTGTCCCACGAGGCCATCGCCGCCGAGCTGGGCATCTCGGTGGCGGCCGCCAAGGTCCGGCTCCACCGCGGGCGGCGCCGCCTGCGCGACGACCTCTTCCCGGTGCCTGGCGCTGGCGACGGCGCGTCCACCGACGGCGCGTCCACCGGCGGCGCGTCCACCGGCGGCGCGTCCACCGACGGCGCGTCCACCGACGGCGCGTCCACCGACGGCGCGTCCACCGACGGCGCGACCGCCGACGGCGGCACCGCCCACGGCGGCACCGACGTCGAAGGCGGTGCCGGCATCGACCCCGGTGCCGACGGCGACCTGCTGGCAACCGGCGCCCGCTCCGGCCGGCGTGCCCCACGCCGGGGCGCATCGGGCGGCACCCGGGCAGCGGGGACGCCCGGCGCCTCCGGCACCCGGGCCGCCCGGGCGCCCGAGCCCGCCGGCACCGGCACCGGCTGGGGAGGGACGAGACGTGCGGTCTGAGCCCGTGACCTGTGCCGGCGTGGCCGACGCCATGCCCCGCATCCTCGACGGGACGCGGCGGACCGACCGCGCCGTGGTCCGCCACGTCGAGACGTGCCTGCGCTGCCAGGCCGAGCTGGCCCGGTACCGGCGCATGCTGCGCCTGCTCCACCAACTCCGCGACCAGCGGCCTGAGCTGGCCCCCGGCGCGCTCGGGAGCGTGCTGGCGGGCATCGAGGTCAGGGCCGGCCAGCGGGCGGTGCGGTCGATCATGGGCGGGCGCCGCGGGATCGCCGCCGGGCTGGCGGTGGCCGGGGCGCTGTGCGCGGTTGGCGCGGGCGCGCTCGCCGCCCACCTGGTCCGGGGCCGGGAGCGCACCGCCCGCGGCCTGGGTGCCCGCGTTGGGCGCCCCGGGGCTCTGCTAACCTTGCCGAATGGCCCCTCGGGGTTCGGCCTCCCGGGCAAGGCCGCCGCGGCCGCGCTCGGAGCCGCCGAAGGGCAGTAGCTCAACTGGTAGAGCACCGGTCTCCAAAACCGGCGGTTGGGGGTTCGAGTCCCTCCTGCCCTGCCATCGCCTTGCGCACCAGCTTGCAGAACCGCCGAAAGCGTGACGATCCGTGAACCGTGAGACGAAGCGCATGAGCCAGGACCCCGACGTCGACGACGACGTCGAGGGCGTCGGCGCGCCAGAGCGCCCCGCGTCGCACCGGGGCTCGGCCGGGGCCGGACTGTCGGTCCCGGGGCGGGTGGCCGAGTTCGGCCGGGAAGTACGCGCCGAGCTCCGCCAGGTCGCCTGGCCCAACCGGTCGGAGGTCGTCAACTCGGCCACCATCGTGCTGATCGTCCTCGTCCTGCTGGTCGCCGCCATCTTCGGCCTCAACTGGCTCTTCTCGCACGCCGTCAACTTCCTCCTGAAGTAGTGAGCCCGCAGTCATGAGCGATCCCATGCCCAGCCCCGACGCCCGGACCGTCGCCGATCCGGCCGAGCCCGTCACGGTGCCGGACGCCGGCGAGCTGCTCGCCGCCGGCGTCCCGGAGGCCGGTGCCGGCGGCACACCTGCCGGGCCCGACGCCGGTGGCGCGGAGACCGCCGGCGGCATCGGTGCCGAGCCCGGGGCGGAGGCGGAAGCCGACGTCGAGGCGGAAGCCGACGCCGAGGCAGAAGCCGACGCCGAGGCAGAGGCGGAGGCCGAGGCAGAGGCGGAGGCCGAGGTCGGCCAGCTGCCGCCGGTCGAGAGCCCCTACGACCGGCCCGGGCGCTGGTACGTCGTCCACAGCTATGCCGGCTACGAGAACAAGGTGAAGTCCAACCTCGAGAGCCGCATCGTCTCCATGAACATGGAGGACCGCATCCACGAGGTGGTCATCCCCATGGAGGACGTGGTCGAGTTCAAGAACGGCAAGAAGGTCGTCGTCCAGAAGAAGGTCTTCCCCGGCTACCTGCTGGTCCGCTGCGAGCTGGACGACGACTCGTGGTCGGTCGTCCGCAACACGCCGGGGGTGACGGGGTTCGTCGGGCCGGGCACCAAGCCGCTGCCGCTGTCGCGGCGCGAGGTCGAGGGGATCCTGCAGGTCGAGCCGGTCGGCGGCGTCGAGGCCCCGAAGAAGAGCCGCCCGCGCCTCGCCTACGAGGTCGGCGAGTCGGTCCGGGTCCGCGAGGGGCCGTTCGCCGACTTCTCCGGCCAGATCGCCGAGATCAACGAGGACCAGCTCAAGCTCAAGGTGCTCGTCAACATCTTCGGCCGTGAGACGCCGGTCGAGCTCGAGTTCAGCCAGGTCGCGAAGCTGTAGCCGCCAGTACCGCCCCGGCCCGGCCGGGGTGCCGTCCCGATGCGCCGCCGGTCCAGGTCCGGCGGCGGGTCACGTGCCGAGGAGCACCACGCCATGCCGCCGAAGAAGAAGAAGGTCGTCGCCGTCGTCAAGATCCAGCTCCCCGCGGGGGGCGCGACGCCCGCGCCCCCCGTCGGCACGGCGCTCGGCCCCCACGGCGTGCAGACCATGGAGTTCTGCAAGCAGTACAACGCGGCCACCGAGAACCAGCGCGGCACCGTCGTGCCCGTCGAGATCAGCATCTACGAGGACCGCAGCTTCAGCTTCGTGCTGAAGACGCCGCCGACCCCGGTGCTGATCCGCCAGGCGGCCGGCCTGGACAAGGGCACCGCCACCGCCGGCCGGGCCCAGGCCGGGACCATCACCGCCGCCCAGCTCGCCGAGATCGCCACCGTCAAGCTGCCCGACCTGAACACCACCGACGTCGAGGCCGCCAAGCGCCAGGTGGCCGGCACCGCCCGGTCCATGGGCGTGGCGGTGGAGGGCTGAGGCCGGCCGCCGCCGGGCTTCGCAGACGCACACGCAGAGGAGCAGGATCATCGTGACCAGGGGCAAGAAGTACCGCAAGTCGCTCGAGCGGTTCGACCGCCAGGCGCTGTACCCGCCGACTGACGCCGTCGACCTGGTCAAGGCCGTCGCCGGCGCCGGGTTCGACGAGACCATCGAGCTCGCCGTCCGCCTCGGCGTCGACCCGCGCAAGGCGGACCAGATCGTGCGGGGCACCCTCAGCCTGCCCGCCGGGACCGGGCGCACGGCCCGGGTCGTCGTCTTCGCCGCCGGCGAGGCCGCCGCCGAGGCCCGTGCCGCCGGCGCGGACGAGGTCGGCGCCGACGACCTGGTCGCCCGGGTGGAGGGCGGCTTCCTCGACTTCGACGTCGCCATCGCCACGCCGGACCTGATGGGCCAGGTGGGCAAGCTCGGCCGGGTCCTCGGCCCCCGCGGGCTCATGCCCAACCCGAAGACCGGCACCGTCACCGCCGACGTCGGCCGGGCGGTCACCGAGTTCAAGGGCGGGCGCGTCGAGTACCGGACGGACAAGGTCGGCAACGTCCACGTCCGCATCGGCAAGGCGTCCTTCTCGCGCGACCAGCTCCTCGAGAACTTCCACGCGGTGGTCGAGGAGCTGGTCCGTGCCAAGCCGGCGGCGGCCAAGGGCCGGTACCTGCGCTCGGTGACCGTGGCGTCCACCATGGGCCCCGGCGTGCGCGTCGACCCGGCGAAGGCCCGCGAAGCCGAGGTGCTGGCCGCCTCCGCCTGACCTGCGGCCGGCCGCCCGTCGGCCGGCCACCCGTCGATCGGCTAGCATCTGCCGGTCGACCCGGCGGCACCGCCCCAGGCGGGACGCCGGCCGACCCGGGGAGGCGGCCAGCCGCTGCTCCCGGCACCATCACGAGAACGACGCCGTCGCCGTAGACATCCGGTCGCCCGGGCGCTGCCCGGGCCGAAGACGCCGCAAGGCTGGCCAGACGAGGGGACGACCGCCGACCGGCCCAGGCAGGCCCGGCCTGCCCCTCCCGGCTGCGGTGACGGCACCCGCCCTCCGGCGTACCCGGGGTGCGGCCGCACCGGACAGCGAGTGGAGGAACCGTGGACAACCCCAGGCCGGAGAAGGTCGCCGTCGTCGACGAGGTGCGCGACCGGCTCGGCGCTGCCGACGCCGCCATCCTCACCGAGTACCGGGGCCTGACCGTGGCCGAGCTCGCCACGCTGCGCCGCTCCCTGGCGGCCGTGGGCGGTGACTACAAGGTCTACAAGAACACCCTGGTCAAGCTGGCCGTGCGGGGCGGCAGCCACGAGCCCATGCAGGACCTGCTCACGGGACCGACGGCCATCGCCTTCGTCAGCGGGGACGTGAGCGCCGTCGCCAAGGCCCTGCGCGACTTCTCCCGCACCAACCCGGCCCTGGTCCTGAAGGGCGGCATGCTGCCCACCGGGCTGCTGTCCGCCGGCGAGCTCGCCGCCCTGGCCGACCTGCCGTCGCGCGACGTGCTGCTCGCCCGCGTGGGTGGCGGGATCGCCGCCCCCCTCCGCCAGATGGCCGGCCTGCTGCAGGCCCTGCCGCGCAACCTCGCGTACGGCCTGAAGGCGCTGATCGACCAGGGCGCCACCGGCGCTCCGGCTGCCGCCGGGACCGGGGCTGCCGCCGAGGCCGAGGCCGCCGCCGGGGGCGAGGGCCCCGCCGCCGAGACCGAAGCCGGGGCTGCCGCCGAGACCGAAGCCGGAGCTGCCGCCGAGACCGAAGCCGGAGCTGCCGCCGAGGCCGAAGCCGCCGGGGGCGACGCCGGCTGACCCCCAGCGGCCGAGGCAC
>JAJZYI010000239.1 GCA_021798135.1 Actinomycetes bacterium
TGCCCCGGTGCCCGGGGGTCGCCGCGCTGCGACGGGTCAGCCCGCGCCCGCGCCCGCGCCCGCGCCCGCGCCCGCGCCCGGTGCCTAGCGCGTCGCAGCGCCGCGACGGGTCAGCCGGTCCATGGTGACGGCGGCCAGCAGCACGAGGGCGGTGACCATGTACTGCACCGCCGCGCCCACGCCCAGCAGGCCCAGGCCGTTGTAGATGGCGGCGATCACGATCCCGCCGAGCACGGCGTGCAGCGGCTTGCCGCGCCCGCCGAACAGGCTGGTGCCGCCGATCACCGCGGCGGCCACCGCGTACAGGACGTAGGTCCCGCCGTCGATGTTGTTGGAGATCGACCCGAGGCGGGACTCGTAGACGATCCCGGCGATGCCGGCGGTCAGCCCGGCGAGGGCGAAGCCGGCGGTGCGGACGCGGGCAAGGCGGACCCCTGCCCGGCGGGCCGCCTCGGGGTTGCCGCCGACGGCGTAGACGTAGCGGCCGAAGCGCGTGCGGCTGAGGAGGAAGGTCCAGCCGACCAGGACGGCCAGCAGGATCGGCACGACGAACGGCACCCCGCGGAGCACCACCAGGTTGCCGCGGTTGGCGTTGCAGATGACGAGCAGCACCACGCCGGCCGCCGCCACCACGGCGATCCGCAGCGCGGTGAGGGCGAGCGGCGGTGCGGCGAGGCCGCTGGACCGCCGGCGCGTGTCGCGGCGCAGCGTGACGACGGCGTACACCGCCACCAGCACGGCGAGGAGGATCCACCCGGCGATCGGGTCGATGTTGCCGTTCACCACGTCGTTCACGATGTTGTTGGTGATCCGGATGGTCCCGCCGGTCGAGTACTGGGCGCTGCTGATCGCCTGGATCAGCAGGCCCTCGCCACCGAGCAGTCCGGCGAGGGTCACCACGAACGACGGCAGGCCGAGCCTGGTGATGATCGTCCCCTGCAGCGCGCCGAAGAGCGTGGTCGCGGCCAGGGCCGCGAGCATCGACCCCCACCAGGGCCAGCCGAACTGGGGGGTGAGCATGATGCCGCAGATGGCGGCGGCCAGCCCGGCCTGGTAGCCGACCGACAGGTCGATCTCGCCGAGCAAGAGGGCGAACATCTCGGCCATGCCCAGGAGCATGAAGACGGCGCCCTGGATGATCAGGTTGACGATGTTCCCGACGGACAGGAACTCGGACTGCTGCACCTGGAAGATGACGACGATGACGACGAGGCCGGCGACGACCGGCAGGGCGCCGCTGTCGCCCGAGCGCACCCGCCGCAGCCAGGCCTGCACGTACTCGCCGAACGAGTCGACCACCAGCTCGGCGGCACCGACGGCCACCTCGGGACGGCCCGCTCGGGCACGGCCCCGGTCGATGGTGGCGGCCCGCGGCGCCGGCTCGGCCGGGGCGCCCGCGCCGCTTCGCTGCTGCTGGTCGGTCACGGCGCACCCTCCCCTTCTGGCGCCCGGAGCCCGTGCGGGCCCGCGCCGCCGGCGGCGGCCGGCCCGGCGTCGCCGTTGGACCCGGGCACGCCGCGCTCGGAGCGGCCCAGGGTCATGTAGTCGACGACGGACTGGCTGTCGAACGCCGACACGGGCGCCTCGGCGACCATCCGGCCCAGGTACAAGATGGCGATCCGGTCGGCGACGGCGAACACGTCGTTCAGGTTGTGCGAGATGATCACGACGGCCACGCCCCGCTCCGCCAGGCGCCGCACGAGGTCGAGGACCATGCGGGTCTGGGCCACGCCGAGGGCCGCGGTCGGCTCGTCCATGATCACGAGCTTGGAGTTGGCCATGACGGCCTTGGCCACGGCCACCGACTGGCGCTGGCCGCCGGACAGGGACGCCACCGGCTGGCGCACCGACCGGACGGTGGTGACCGACAGGTCGGCGAGCGTCGCCCGGGCCCGCGTCTCCATGGCGTCCTCGTCGAGCACCCGGCCCCGCAGCAGCTCGCGGCCGAGGAACATGTTCTGGACGATGTCCAGGTTGTCGCACAGGGCGAGGTCCTGGTACACGGTGGTGATCCCGAGGTCGGCCGCCACGTCCGGGTCCTCGATGTCCACCGGGCGCCCCTCCCAGTAGATCTGTCCCTCGTCGGGCCGCCACAGGCCCGAGATGGTCTTGATGGCGACCGACTTGCCGGCGCCGTTGTCACCGGCGAGGGCGGTGACCTGCCCGGCCGGCACGTCGAGGTCGATCTCGGTGAGCGCCTGGACCGGGCCGAACCGCTTGGTGATCCCTCGGAGGCGCAGCAGCGGGGCCTCCGCCACGGCCGTAGCCGCGGACGGGAGCCCTCCCGGCGAGGAGCCCGGTGCCGCCGCGGCGCTTGCGTCCATGTCGGTCCCTCCTCTCCCACCGTGCCGGCTCGGCCGCCCGGTGGGCCCACGGTCACTGTGCCGCACCGGTGGGGTGCTGTCCACCATCCTCGGCGCACCTGTCGGCCGCTCGGGCTCGGCGGCACGGGCGCTCCGGCGACCCGCGGCGCCGCTGGCGCCGCCGGCACCGGCGACCGCCGCCGGCGGCGCCGACGCGACCGGGTCCCCGGCGGGCGGACCAGGCCGCCGGGAGCCCGCCGCCCGGGGGACGGCGAGCTCCCGGCGGGACCCGGGTCCTGCGGTCAACCGGCGATGCCGGCCGCCTTGCAGTCCGCCGCGTACGAGCCGGCGCAGAGCTGCGACGCCGGGACGAAGTTGTCCTTGATGACCGTGGCGTTCATGTTCGCCGTGGTCACCCACTCCGGGGTCAGCAGGACGGAAGGCACCTGCACCTTGGCCGTGGTGTCCTCGGTCGTGCCGTTCACCAGTGCCGAGGGCGGCTTCTCACCGGCCCGGAGGTAGAGGGCCAGCGTGGCGGCCGCCTGGGCCTCCAGGTAGATGGGCTTGTAGACGGTGCCGCACTGGTAGCCCGACAGGACGTTCTGCAGGCCGACGAGGGTGGCGTCCTGGCCGGTCGTCGGGAACGTCTGGGGCTTCACGCCGCGCGTCTGCAGGTACTTGATGATCGGGGCGCCCGTCTCGTCGTTGGGGATGACGGCCGAGTTGATGTCCGGGTGGGCGGTGTACGCCTGCTGGAACTCGGTGAGCGCGGTCGGCGGGTCCCACGTATCGGCAGTGTTCACCACGTCGGTGTACTTGCCGGAGTCGAAGTACGGCTTCAGCACGCCCATGTAGCCCTGCGCGAACAGCGTGGCGTTGTTGTCGGTCGCCGCGCCGTGCATCACGACCACGTTCGGGTGGGACACCTTCCAGTCGGTGACGCAGGTGACGAAGCCCTGGCCGATCAGCTTGCCGACCGTCACGTTGTTGAAGCTCACGTAGTAGTCGCGGCTGCCGCCGAGCGTCAGGCGGTCGTAGTCGATGACGGCGACCCCGTGGCTCTTGGCGTAGGACTCGATCTGGGCGCCGACGCCGGAGTCGAGCGGGTCCATGATCAGGACGGTGGCGCCGTTGGTGATGTCCGACTGGGCGTCGGTCAGCTCGGTGGCGTCACTGCCCTGCGCGTTCTGGATGATGTACTGCGACGAGGTCAGCCCGGCGGTCTCGAACGCCTTCTGCAGGAAGGGCGCGTCGAACTCCGTGTACCGGGCCGAGCTCACCGTGTCCGGCAGGATGGCGGCGACCTTCCCCTTGCCCTTGGCCGTCAGCGACTTGAGCGACGCCATGGTGGTGAAGTCGCGGTTGAACGACGTGGCCGAGATGGCCGGCGTCGAGCTGGGCGAGCTCGACGAGGCCCCCGACGACGCCGAGCTGCTCGACGAGCTGCTCGACGAGCTGCACGCCGCGAGCGTCAGCGCCGCCACCGTGGTGGCGCCGACCACTGACCACGCCCGCGCTCGCGCCGTCTTGCGCGCGGGTGGCACTCCGTTCGGATGACCCATGATCTCTCCCCTCTGGTCCTGCCACGAACGCGACGGCCACGTGGCGGCACCGTCGCGCGCTCAGACCGGTCGCGGACGCGTCCGCTGCACCTGTCGACCGAAACCTACGGGTTGCAGGCCCGACCGCCCAGGGGCGAACGGCACTTGCACAGCACCTTGTTCGCACCGGTAATCGACGACCGTACACGGGCGCTTGCACGGTGCACTGGTTCGTTTTACGGCCACGTATTGCACGGCCATGTATCCAACGACCATGTATCCAACGACCATGTGTCCCATTGCCGTTTTTTGCACGCAGCAACGCCATCGGCGGCAGCCTGGCGACACCGCCGCCGGCCCGGGTCCGCCGCCGGCCCGGGTCCGCCGCCGGCCCGGGTCCGCTGCCGCCCCCACCGCCGTCACCTCCGCCGCCGGCCCGGGTCCGCTGCCACCACCGCCACCACCGCCGCCGCCGGCCCAGGTCCCGAGCCCGCCGCCACGGGCCCCGGGCCCTTCGGGCCCTTCGGTCCCAGCCGTCCGGGATGTCGAGTGGTCAGGCCACGGGCCGGGTGGCAGCGGCAGCCTGCTCGGCGAGGAGCCGCGACAGCTCGCGGGGGCGCTCCAGCATCGGCATGTGACCGGCTCGCGCCAGCTCGACCAGGCGGGCGCCGGGGATGCCGGCCACCAGGCGCCTGGCATGGCGCGGCGGCGTCAGGCGGTCGTGGCTGCCGACGACGACCAGCGAGGGGACCCGTACGTCGGCGAGGCGGCCGGTGGCGTCGAAGGCGGCAACTGGCTCGAGCAGCCCGGCCAGCGTCCGAAGCGGCGTGGCGGCGCCCAGCTCCTCGGTCAGGGCGACCTGGGCGGGATCGGCGTCGGGCCCGAACGCCAGGCGCGCCACCCACCACCGCAGGTCCGGCGGTGCCGAGGCCACGCCCAGCCGTTCCGCCAACCGGAGCCCGCCGGCCACGGCGCCGGACAGCACCCCGGCCGGGCGGGCGGGAACCCCGGTGAGCGGGCCGGCGGACGTGTCGACGAGCGCGAGCGCCCCGACGCGCCGCCCGGTCCAGCCTGGCGGCGCCGAGGTGACCAGCTCCAGGGCCACCATCCCGCCCAGGGAGTGGCCGACGAGCAGGGCGCCGTCCAGGTCGAGGGCGTCGACCACCTGGCGGACGTCGATGGCGAGCCGGCCGATCCCCCCGGCGAACCCGTCGTCGCCGACCTCGGACCGGCCGTGCCCGCGCAGGTCGACCGCCACCACGCGGTGGCGATCGGCGAGGTCGCCGAGCTGGCCGTGCCACACGTCGGCCGCCAGGGTGATCCCGTGCAGGAGCACGACGGGGGGACCGTCGCCCCGCTCGACCGCGTGGGCCACGCCGCCGTCGTCGAGCTCGACCGTGCGGTGGACGAGACCGTCCGCCTCTCCCAGGCGCGCCGGCCGCGCGCCGGCACGGGCCGCCGCCCCGAGCTGGCGGGCGACGGCGCGGTGCTGCGCCGTCCACAGCGCCCCGGCCGCGCCGGCGGCCACGCCGGCGGCACCGGCGGCCAGC
>JAJZYI010000240.1 GCA_021798135.1 Actinomycetes bacterium
CCCGGGATCCGGACGCGACACCCCCGTGGTCAAATGGGCTGGTGCAGCACGCACCCACCAGCATCCGCAGCCAGCCACCCGGCGGGCCGTCGTCGGGAACGGGCTGCCGGCCGGACCTGGTCGGGTTCCACCCTGTCGTCGCCACCTGGTTCGCCGACCGGTTCCCCGACGGCCCGACGGAGCCGCAGGAGCGCGCGTGGCCCGTGGTCCGCGAGGGCTCCGACCTCCTGCTGGCCGCGCCCACGGGCTCCGGGAAGACGCTGGCGGCGTTCCTGGTGGCCGTCGACGAGGCGTACCGCGCCGCCGAGCGCGGGGAGCGGCCGGTCGGCACGCAGGTCGTGTACGTCTCCCCGCTCAAGGCGCTGGCCGTCGACGTCCACCAGAACCTCGAGGTCCCCCTGGCGGAGCTGGCAGCGACGGCTCGGCGCCTCGGCTGCGCTCCCCCCGACCTGACGGTGGGCGTGCGGACGGGGGACACGCCAGCCAGCACGCGGGCGGCCATGGTGCGGCGCCCGCCGACGTTCCTGGTCACGACGCCGGAGAGCTTCTACCTGCTGCTCACCGCACAGCGGGCCCGGGCGACGCTCGGGGAGGTCCGGACCGTCGTCGTCGACGAGATCCACGCGATGGCCCGCGACAAGCGGGGCAGCCACCTCGCCCTCAGCCTGGAGCGCCTGCAGCACCTGCAGGGCGGTCGCCGGCCGCAGCGCATCGGCCTGTCCGCGACGCAGCGCCCGATCGAGCGCGTCGCTGCGTTGCTGGCCGGCACCTCCACCGGGGACCGCGGACCGGTGGTCGTCGACTGCGGCAGCCGCCGGCAGCTGCGGCTGGCGATCGAGCTGCCCGGCAGCGAGCTGCAGGCGGTCGCGTCCACCGAGCAGCTCGGCGAGGTCGTGGAGCGGATCGCAGGGCACGTGGACCGGCACCGCACCACGCTGGTCTTCGTCAACACGCGGCGCATGGCCGAGCGCATGGCACGGCTGCTGGGCGAGCACCTGGGCGCCGACGACGTGGCCGCGCACCACGGCAGCCTGTCGGCACCCCGCCGCCTGGTCGTGGAGCAGCGGCTGCGGTCGGGCGACCTGCGGGCCCTCGTCGCCACGGCCTCGCTCGAGCTGGGCATCGACGTGGGCCCGGTCGACCTGGTGTGCCAGGTCGGATCGCCCCGCCTGGTGTCGACGTTCCTGCAGCGGGTCGGCCGGGCCAACCACCACCGGGACGGGATCCCGGAGGGCATCGTCTTCCCGCTCAGCCGCGACGAGCTCGTCGAGTGCGTGGCCCTGGTCGCAGCCGCGCACGGCGGCCGGCTCGACGTGCTGCACCCGCCCGTCGCGCCGCTCGACATCCTCGTGCAGCAGCTCGTCGCCGAGGTCGCTGCCGCCGGCGAGTGGTCCGAGGACGGGCTCTACGACCTCGTGCGCCGGGCCGCTCCGTTCGCCGGGCTCGACCGTGCAGCGTTCGACGAGGTCGTCGAGCTGGCAGCGGAGGGGATCCCGACCGGGCACGGCCGACGGCTCGCCTACCTCCACCGCGACCGGGTGCACGGCATCCTCCGGCCCCGCCGGGGGGCGCGCCTCGCCGCGCTCACCAGCGGCGGCGCCATCCCCGACGTCGGGGACTACCGGGTCGTCCTCGATCCCGACGACGCCGTCGTCGGGACCGTGAACGAGGACTTCGCCGTCGAGTCGATGGCCGGCGACGTCTTCGTGCTCGGCACGCACAGCTGGCGCATCCGGCGGGTCGAGGCCGGCGTCGTCCGGGTCGTCGACGCCGACGGTGCCGCTCCCACCATCCCGTTCTGGTTCGGTGAGGCCCCGAGCCGCAGCCGCGAGCTCTCGGAGGAGGTCTCCGAGCTCAGGCGGGCCGTTGCCGCGACCCCCGACCGGGCGGCGGCGAGCGAGCTCGTGTGCCGTCGCGGCGGCGTCGGCCGCGAGGTCGCCGAGCAGGTCGTCGACTACCTCCACGCCGGGCTGGCCCAGCTCGGCGTCATGCCGTCCACCACCGACGTGGTCTTCGAGCGGTTCTTCGACGAGGCGGGCGGCATGCAGCTCGTGGTGCACGCGCCGTTCGGCGGCCGGGTCACGCGAGCCTTCGGGCTCGCCCTGCGCAAGCGGTTCTGCGCCACGTTCGACTTCGAGCTCCAGGCCGCCGCGGGCGACGACGCGCTGGTCCTGTCGCTCGGCGCGCACCACGCCTTCCCGCTCACCGACGCCCCCCGGCTGCTGCGACCGCACACCGCGCCCGCGGTCCTCGCCCAGGCGGTGCTCACGTCCCCGATCTTCCCGGCGCGCTGGCGCTTCACGCTGACCCGGTCCCTGGCGGTGCTCAGGCACCGTGGGGGGCGTCGCACCCCGCTGGCGATCCAGCGGATGGAGGCCGACGACCTGCTCGCCGCCGTGTTCCCGGCCCTGGCCGCCTGCCAGGAGAACACCGCGGCGGGACCCGTGCCCGTGCCCGACCACGTGCTCGTGCGCCAGACCATCGACGACTGCCTGCGCGACGCGATGGACGTCGACGGCCTGGTCGACGTGCTGCAGGCCATGGAGGACGGGCGGATCCGAGTGCACCTCGTCGACGGTGCCGAGCCGTCGGTGTTCGCTCACGAGATCCTCGACGGCCGGCCCTTCACCTTCCTCGACGACGCCCCGCTCGAGGAACGTCGCACGCGGGCCGTGCCGCTGCGCCGAGGGCTCCCGTCGGACCCGGGTCCCGTGGCCGTGCTCGACAGCGGCGCCATCGACGAGGTCGCGGCCGAGCAGGCCCGGACCCCTCGGGACGAGGAGGAGCTGCACGACCTGCTGCTCCGCACCATCCTCCACCCGCCGATCGAGGCATGCCGGGCCCAGCTCAACGCCCTCGTCGCCACGGGTCGCGCCGTGGTGTGCGAGGTGGGCGGCGCGTCGCCGAGGTGGGCAGCCACCGAGCGCCAGGCGTGGGTGGTGGCCGCGCTGCCGGGAGCCGCCCTGCGCCCGCTGCCGCTCCCCCTGCCACCCGCCGGGCGGGCGGCAGCCGAAGGCGCCCGGGCACCGGCAGCCGACGGCTCCGGGGCACCGGCAGACGCCGACGCGGCGGTCGCCGACATCGTCGCCGGCCACCTCGAGCGCCGCGGTCCGACCACCGTGGCGATGCTCGCCGAGGCGACCGGCCTGCCCCCGTCGCGCGTGGCCGTCGGGCTCGCCCGGGTCGAGGTTGCCGGTGGCGCCCTGCGCGGCCGGTTCGACGACCGGATCGCCGAGCCCGAGCAGTGGTGCGCCCGGAGCGTGCTCGCCCGCCTGCACGCCCGCTCCCGCCGCCGCCGCCGTGCGACCGTCCAGCCCGCCAGCGCACAGGACTTCGTCCGCTTCCTCATGCACTGGCAGCACGTCGAGCCGGGCACGCGGCGGACCGGGCGTGCCGGCGTCCTCGCCGCCATCGCGCAGCTCCAGGGCTTCGAGGCGGCCGCAGGGGCCTGGGAGGACGCCATCCTCGGCGCTCGGGTCGAGGCGTACCGCCACCAGTGGCTCGACGACCTGTGCCAGTCGGGGCGGGTCGCCTGGGGCCGCCTCGGCCTGCGGCCGCCGGAGGCGGCCGACCAGCCCCGCCGCGGTGCCGCCACCCCGTCGCGCGCCACCCCGATCTCGCTGGCGCTGCGGCCCGACCTGGGGTGGCTGCTCGCCGCGGCACGCGGCGGCGAGCAGCCCGACGACCCCGAGCGCGGCGCGGCCGGCGAGATCGCCGCGGTCCTCCGCCAGGAAGGCGCCTGCTTCCACGGCGACCTCGTCGGGCGCACCCGGCGTCTCCCGGCCGACGTCGAGGCCGGCCTGTGGGACCTGGTCGCCCGGGGGCTCGTGACCGCCGACGGGTTCCGTTCGGTGCGCAGCCTCCTCGACCGCCGTGACGGCGGCCGGCGGCGAGCGTCCCCCCGTGCCCGGCGGACGGCGCGGTTCGACGACCTCCGCCACGGCGGCGACGGCAGGTGGTCCCTGCTCCCGGCGCCGCCCGCCATGCCGGCCGACGAGCTCGCCGACGTCGTCGCCCGCCAGCTCCTCGCCCGCTGGGGCGTCGTCCTCTGGGACGTCATCGCCCGCGAGACCCTGGCCGTGCCCTGGCGCCACGTCCTGCGTGCCCTTCGCCGGCTCGAGGACCGCGGCGAGGCCAGGGGCGGCCGCTTCGTCACCGGGTTCACGGGCGAGCAGTTCGCCGACCCGGCAGCCATGGACGAGCTGCGCCGCGTCAGGGACCTGCCCCGGACGGGCCAGGTCGTGCGGCTCAGCGCGGCCGACCCGCTCAACGTCGCCGGCATCCTCCTCCCCGGCCCACGCGTAGCGGCGGTCAGGACCCGGCACATCGCCGTGCGCGACGGCGAGATCGTCGAGGCGACCTGACCGCGGCCACGCGTCCGTCCGGCGCGCCCGGCGTGCCGTGTGCGCACCGCCGTGCCAGGTGGTGTACAACCCAGGGATGCGGGCAGGGGGGGACGGCCGGCCGGTGCAGGCGCCTGGCGGCGACGCGCAGGAGCACGGCGACACGGTCGTCGCGCTCGTCGGCGTCTCCAAGCGCTACCGGCAGGGCGACAGCGAGGTGGTCGCCCTCGACGGCGTCGACCTGAGGGTCCGCCGAGGCGAGCTGGTCGGCGTCGTCGGCCGCAGCGGCTCGGGCAAGTCCACGCTGCTGCACATCGCCGGCGGCCTCGACCGGCCCGACAGCGGCCGGGTCGTGGTGGCAGGCGTCGACCTCGGTGCCTGCTCCCTGCGTGCCCTGGCCCGGGTGCGCCGGCGCCACGTCGGCTTCGTCTTCCAGTTCTTCCAGCTCGTCCCGGGACTGACCGTCCGGGAGAACGTCGCCCTCCCGTTGGCGCTCGACGCCCGGTCCGACCGCGGGCGCGTCGACGACCTGCTGGAGCAGGTCGGCCTCGTCGAGCAGGCCGGCCGGCTGCCCGGTGAGCTCTCCGGCGGCCAGATGCAGCGCGTGGCGGTCGCCCGGGCGCTCGTCGCCGAGCCCGACGTGGTCCTCGCCGACGAGCCCACCGGCAACCTCGACAGCGCCAGCGCCGCCGCCGTCCTCGACCTGCTCGACCACCAGGTCCGCAGCGCCGGGGCCGCCCTCGTCCTCGTCACCCACGACCCCGCCGCCGTCGCCAGGGCCGACCGGGTCCTCACCGTCCGAGACGGTCGCCTGCACGCGGGGGCGGCGCCGGGAGCCGCCCCGGGCGCCGCGCAGCCGGGAGCCGCCCCGGGCGCCGCGCCGCCACCGGATCCCCGAGTGCCGGCGCGCCCGCTGGCGGTGCCGGGTCGCCCGGTCGCACCGGGCCCCGCCCCGTCCCCGACCGTCGCGCCGCCCGGCGGGTGGCCGGCAGCCGCCGAGCCCGCGACCGCTCCCGGCCG
>JAJZYI010000241.1 GCA_021798135.1 Actinomycetes bacterium
GACGGGGACGCCGGCGCCATCCGCACCCTGTGGTACGCCCTGGTGCAGTCGCTCCGGCTGGTGGCGCCCATCATGCCGTTCCTGGCCGAGCACCTGTGGCGGGTGCTGGTGGCCGGCCCGTGCCCCGAGGCTCCCGAGTCGGTGTTCCTGGCCGGGTGGCCTCGGTCGGCGGCCGACGCCGACGACGCAGCCGACCGGGACGTGCTCGCCGAGTGGGCCGCGGTGCGCGCCGTGGTCGACCTCGGCCGCCAGGCGCGGGCCACCACCGGCCTGCGCGGCCGCCAGCCGCTGCGGCGCATGGTCGCCGAGGGCGCCGACCGGGCTGCCCCCCACGTCGCGGTCATCGCCGACGAGCTCCGGGTGCAGGAGATCGTCTTCGGCCACATCGACGCCGTCGACCTCCGGGTGCGCCCCAACCTGCCGGTGCTCGGCCCCCGCCTCGGCCCCGCCCTCGGCCCGGTGCGCAAGGCGCTGGGCGCCGGCGACTTCGAGATGCTCCCCGACGGCACCGTGCGCGTCGCCGGCCACGACCTGGCGCCGTCCGAGGTGCTGGTGGAGCGCCTGCCCAAGGAGGGCTGGGCGTTCGCGTCGGGCGACGGCGTCTCCGTCGCCCTCGACACCGCCCTCGACGACGAGCTGCTCCTCCAGGGCAGGGTCAACGACCTGGTCCACCTGGTGAACCGGCTCCGCAAGGAGACCGGGCTGGAGCTCACCGACCGGATCGAGCTGGCCCTGCCGGCCGGGGACGAGGCCCTGCTGGCGCACCGCGACTGGATCGCCGGCGAGACCCTGGCCGTGTCGGTCACCGTCGGCGACGGGACGGAGCCCCGCATCACCAGGGTCTGACCGGCCCCGGCGGCCCCGGCCTTCCCGGCGACCCAGGCGGCCCAGGCCTCCCCGGCGACCCAGGCGACCCCGGGCGTCAGCGCTCGGGCCGCAGCGTGGGGAAGGCGATGACCTCGCGGATGTTGGCCACGTCGGCCAGCAGCATGACGAGCCGGTCGATGCCGATGCCGAGACCCGCCGTCGGCGGGAGCCCGTGCTCCAGCGCGCGCAGGTACTCCTCGTCGACCATCATGGCCTCCTCGTCCCCCGCCGCCCGGGCCGCCGCCTGCGCCTCGAAGCGCCGGCGCTGGTCGTCGGGGTCGTTCAGCTCGCTGAACCCGTTGACGAGCTCGCGGCCCGCCACGATCACCTCGAACCGCTCGGCCAGCATGGGGTCGTGGCGGTCGCGGCGGGCGAGCGGGGACACCTCGGCGGGGAAGCCGGCGACGAAGATCGGTCCCCACAGCGACGTCTCGGCCGTCTTCTCGAACAGCTCCAGCAGCAGCTTGCCGGGCCCCCAGTCGGGCTGCGGGTCCTGGCCGGCCTCCGCCACCAGGCGGCGCAGCTCGTCCGGTTCGGTGTGGACGTCGACGGCCCGGCCCACCGCCTCGGACGCGAGCTCGGCCAGGCTGGCCCGGCGCCACGGCGGCGTCAGGTCTACCTGCCGGCCCTCGCACTCGATCCGGGTGGTGCCGCGGACCGCTCGCGCCACGTTCGCCACCAGGCTCTCGAGCAGCGGCACCAGGTCGGTGTGGTCCGCGTAGGCCTGGTACAGCTCCAGCATGGTGAACTCGGGGTTGTGCCGGGGCGACAGCCCCTCGTTGCGGAACACCCGGCCGATCTCGAACACCCGCTCGAAGCCCCCGACCACCAGCCGCTTCAGGTACAGCTCGGGCGCGATCCGGAGGTAGAGGTCGGTGTCGAGCGCGTTGTGGTGGGTGACGAACGGCTTGGCCGCCGCCCCACCGGGTATGGCGTGGAGCATCGGGGTCTCCACCTCCACGAAGCCCCGCCCCTCCAGGTCGTGCCGCAGGGCGCTCAGCACGCGGCTGCGCAGGGTGAGCACCTCGCGGGTGCGCTCGTTGGCCCACAGGTCGACCTCGCGCTGGCGGTAGCGGGTCTCGACGTCGGTGACGCCCTTCCACTTGTCGCCGAAGCCGCGCCGGGCCTTGGCCAGCAGGACCCAGTCGCGCACCTTGACCGACAGCTCGCCCTTGCGGGTCTTCACCACCCGGCCCGACGCCCCGACCCAGTCCCCCAGCGCCAGCTTGGCGAAGGCTTCGAAGCCCCGGGTCTCCGCCGCCAGGGCGAACAGCTGCACCTGTCCCGACGCATCGCGCAGGGTGGCGAAGGCCAGCCGGCCCTGGGGCCGCACCAGCATCACCCGGCCGGCCACCGAGACCTCGTCGCCGGTCTCCTCCCCCGCCGCCAACGACCCGTACCGGTCGTGGAGCTCGCCGGCCGTCGCGGTGCGGTCGAACCGGTACGGGATCTCGTGGTCGCCGCTGCCCGCGCCGGGCGCGCCGGGCGTGCCGGGCGTGCCGGGCGTGCCGGGCGTGCCGGCGGCAGCGTCGTCGAAGTCGTCGTCGGCAGCGGGCATGGGCGACCATTCTGCTGGACCGTCCGGCAGCCCGGCAATCGAGCAGGGTCCGGGCCGCCGGCCCCGCGTGCCGTGCCGAGCGGGGGGCGGGACGCCGGATGGGCCAGCACAGCCGGATGGGCCAGCACAGCCGGCCGGGCCAGCACAGCCGGCCGGGCCGCGCCCGACCTCCGGCTAGCGTTGCCAGGCATGGCTGCCGCGCCCGAACGGGTCTCGCTCGAGGGTCTGGAGTCGAAGTGGGGCGCCTGGTGGGAGGAGCACCAGGTCTACCGCTTCGACCGGTCGAAGGACCGCGCCCAGGTGTTCTCGGTCGACACGCCCCCGCCGACGGTGAGCGGCTCGCTGCACCTCGGCACCGTGTTCGGCTACGTGCAGGTGGACAGCGTGGCGCGCTACCGGCGCATGCGAGGCGCCGAGGTGTTCTACCCGATGGGGTGGGACGACAACGGCCTGCCGACCGAGCGCCGCGTGCAGAACCACTTCGGCGTGCGCTGCGACCCGGCCATGGCCTACGACCCCGACCTGGCGGTCCCCGACCCGGCCGACGACCGCAAGCTCGTGTCGCGCGCCAACTTCCTGGAGCTGTGCGACCGCCTGACCGCCATGGACGAGCGGGCCTTCGAGGACGTGTTCCGCCACGTCGGCCTGTCGGTGGACTGGTCCCTCACCTACGCCACCATCGACGAGCGCTGCCGGCGGGTCGCCCAGCGGGCCTTCGTCCGCAACCTGGCCCGGGACGAGGCCTACGCGGCGGAGGCGCCCACCCTCTGGGACGTCGACTTCCAGACGGCGGTGGCCCAGGCCGAGCTCGAGGACCGGCCCGCGTCGGGCCATGCGCACCGGGTGGGCTTCGCCCGGGCGGACGGCGGCGGCGAGGTCGAGATCGAGACGACGCGCCCCGAGCTGCTCGGCGCCTGCGTTGCCGTGGTGGCGCACCCCGACGACGGCCGCTACGCCGGGCTGGTCGGCACCGACGTGGTCACCCCGCTGTTCGGGGTCCGGGTCCCGGTCCTCGCCCACCGCCTGGCCGACCCGGAGAAGGGCACCGGCCTGGTCATGGTGTGCACCTTCGGCGACACGGTGGACGTGATCTGGTGGCGCGAGCTGGGGCTGCCGCTGCGCTCGGTCGTCCGCCGCGACGGCACGCTGGTGGAGCACCGGCCCGACTGGTTCGGGCCCGAGGGCGCCGCGGTGTGGGACGAGCTCGGCGGCAGGACGACCAAGGCGGCGCGACGGCGGATCGTGGAGCTGCTGGCCGGGTCCGGCGCGCTGCACGGCGAGCCGCGTCCCATCGAGCACGAGGTCCGCTTCTACGAGAAGGGCGACCGGCCGCTCGAGATCGTGGCCAGCCGCCAGTGGTACATCCGCAACGGGGCGCACGGCCCGGACCTGCGGGCCGACCTACTGGCCGCCGGGCGCGAGCTGCGCTGGCACCCCGACCACATGCGGGTCCGCTACGAGCACTGGGTGGAGGGGCTCAACACCGACTGGCTGGTGAGCCGCCAGCGGTTCTTCGGCGTGCCGTTCCCCGTCTGGTACCCGGTCGGCGACGACGGCGAGGTCCGGTGGGACGAGCCCATCGTGGCCACCGAGGACGCCCTGCCCGTCGACCCCCAGGCCAGCGCCCCGCCCGGCTACGACGCCGCCCAGCGCGGCGTGCCCGGGGGGTTCGTGGGGGACCCCGACGTCATGGACACCTGGGCCACGTCGTCGCTCACGCCGCAGATCGCGTGCGGCTGGGAGGACGACCCCGACCTGTTCGCCCGCACCTACCCGATGGACCTGCGACCCCAGGGACCCGAGATCATCCGCACCTGGCTGTTCTCGACCGTCCTGCGCTCGCACCTGGAGCACCACCGGCTCCCGTGGCAGCACGTCACCATCAACGGCTGGATCCTCGACCCCGACCGCAAGAAGATGTCGAAGTCCAAGGGCAACGTGGTGACCCCCGCCGCGCTGGTCGAGGAGTTCGGCGCCGACGGCGTGCGCTACTGGGCGTGCTCGGCCGCGCCGGGCATGGACACGGCCGCCGACACCGCCCAGATGCGCGTCGGCCGGCGCCTCGCCATCAAGCTGCTCAACGTCACCAAGTTCGTGCTGGGGCTCGGCGTCGACGCCGCCACCGCGGGCGAGCCCACCGAGCCGATCGACCTCGCCCTGCTGCAGCGGCTCGGGGGGCTGGTCGACGAGGCGACCGCCGCCTTCGAGGGGTTCGAGCACCACAGGGCCCTGGAGCGCACCGAGAGCTTCTTCTGGGCCTTCTGCGACGACTACATCGAGCTGGTCAAGTCCCGCGCCTACGAGGACGGGCCCGACGCCAAGTCGGCGCGAGCCACCCTCGCCGTGGCGCTCGGCGTGCTCCTTCGCCTGTTCGCCCCCTTCGTCCCCTTCGCCGCCGAGGAAGCCTGGTCGTGGTGGCACGACGCCACCGTCCACCGCCAGCCGTGGCCGGCGCGGGCCGAGCTTCCCGACGCCACCGGTGCCGACCCGGCCGTCCTCGACGCCGCCGCCGAGGTCCTCGGCGCCGTGCGCAAGGAGAAGACGGCGGCGCAGCGCAGCATGCGCACCCCGGTCGAGCGCCTGGCGGTGACCGACCGGCCCGAGCGGATCGCCGCGCTCCGGGCAGCCCTCGGCGACCTCTGTCGCGCCGGCACCGTCGGCGAGGTCGACCTGCGCGAGGGCGACGAGCCGGCGGTGGAGGTCGTGCTCGGCCCCGCACCCGCCAAGGGCCCCGCGCCGGCGCAGTAGGCGGCCCGCTCCGCGGCTGCCGCGCCCGGCTCGGCCCGGTCGAACGGTGGCGTAACGTGGGCAGGTCGCGACAAGCCGCCGCCGGGCACCCGCCGCAGCGCGTGCCCGCGGCCGAGACAGCGGGAACGGACAGGCCCTGATGCACGCCCCCACCGACGA
>JAJZYI010000242.1 GCA_021798135.1 Actinomycetes bacterium
CGACGGCGATCGGCAGTCGGGCCGCGAGCAGGGGCTCGACGTACCGAGGGTTGTCTGACCTACGTAGAGCAGTAGAGGCGAGGTGGTGCTCGAGGACGAAGGCTTGCCCCCCGAGGCGACGACGAGCCACCGAAGGGGGGCACTGCCGGCAGCCGCCGCGCGCGGTCGGCACACCGGCGCGGCGTCGGGCCCAGAACGGCGCGTCGAGCAGCGTCAGGAGCACGGCGGCCACGCCGGCTGCGCTGACCACGTACCAGGGCCAGGGCCCCAGCACGCGCAGGAGCGTCCAGTTCGACGGCGGCGAGCGCAGGAACATGTAGTCGGCGCCGGTGAGCCCGTCGACGAGCCCGACGGCGGCCGTGTAGGCGGCGGTGATCCCGAGGACGCGCGGCACGGCTCGCGGGCGCGGCCGGATCCGCATGCCCACCACCAGGAAGAGGGCGGCCATCACGATGCCCACGTGGCCGCCCAGGTACTGGAAGAAGACCAGGTGGGGGAAGCCCACGTTCAGGTCGGGGGTGATGATCGCCTGGAGCGTGCCCGCCAGTCCCCAGAAGTAGGTGAGCTCCACGAGGACCGGCACCCGCCACCAGCAGGCGACGGCTGCCACGATCACGGCCACGTTGCACAGCGCCAGCGGGAGCGAGGTCCTCGCCGAGAAGGTCCCCGCCACGACGAGCGCGACGACGTAGCTCACCGCGTCGGCCGCCAGGACGAGCCCGATGGCACGGGCGGCGACCTGGGTCCACCAGCCGGGGCGGGCACGGGCCAGCACGAGCAGGAGCACGATGCAGCCGACCCCGAGCCCGACGGTGACGGCGTACGGGACCGGCGTCACGACGGCGGCCAGGTGGCCCCCCGGTGGCACCGCCTCATCGTACGCCCGGCGGCGCCCGCGGCCCGGGGCGGGGCACAGCCGGCGCCCTGAAGCCGGCGGCGACCGCGCCCTGCCACGTGCTCCACCGCCCGCAGCCGGGGAGGGCGCGGCCGGCGAGGAAGTCGTCGACGATCCCGGCGGTGGCGGGCGCGGTCACCAGCCCGCTGTGACTGGACGGGGACGGGCAGGCCGAGGCCGCGTGGGGGAACGGGTGGCGGACGCCGACGAGCAGCGGGAGGTCGTAGGCGGCGGGCACGGCGAGGGCGCGCACCCCGGAGGGCAGCGCCCGGCCCAGGAGCCCCTGGAGCCGAGCCGGGTGGCCCAGCAGCTCGGTGGCGAGCGGCGCGTCCAGGCGGAAGGTGGAGAAGCCGATGCCGCGGCCGATGGCGGTCAGCAGCCGGGCGCCGTCACCGCCGACCAGGTTCGGCCCCGCCACCCCGGGCGGCGGGTAGCCGAGCGGGTCGGCCAGCGGCGACAGCATGACGACGTCGGCCACGTCGGGGGTCGCGCCGGAGCTGACAGCGGCCCACGCCACCCACGAGGCCGACGAGTGGGTGACCACGGTGACCGGCGCGGGCAGGAGGGCGACCTCGGCGTCGAAGGCGGCCACGAGCTCGGACAGGGGACGCTCGGTGTCGGCCCGGCGGTAGGGGGCGCCGGTCCGGATCGGGCAGGCCGCCTGGCCCCGTGGCGCGCCCCGGCCCGGCCCGGCGTAGGAGAAGTAGAAGGTGTCGGCACAGGGGTAGCCGAGCGCGAGGGGATCGAGGCGGAACAGCGTGCCGTGCCCGGACGAGGTGTCGAGGCCGGGCACCAGGAACAGCGACCCGGCGCGCGGCGGAGCGCTCACCGGTGGAGCCCCGGACGGTGCCAGCTCGGCGACCAGCAGGGCGACGAGGGCGACCCCGATCGCCGCCAGCCGGACCGGGGCCGGGCGGGCACCGGGAGCGGCCAGGGCCCTGGCCGCCACCAGCGTGGCGCCGGCGGAGACGGCGACCGACGCGAGCTCGCCCCCGGTCCCGCCCAGTCGGGCCGCGCCGCCCAGGGCGGCCAGGACGACCAGGTACGCGACGACGGTCGGCAGCCGGGCGCCGCCGGCGACGGCGTCGGCCAGCCCTCGCAGGACGCTGCGGCCCCGCCACGGCAAGGGGGCGAGCACCAGGGTGGCCACGACCGCCACGGCCAGGCCGACCCAGAACACCGCCGCGTACAGGACGACCTGCGAGGCGTCGAGCAGCGCGCCCGCCAGCACGGCGGGCACCGCCGCCACCAGGTAGAAGGTGAGCGCCTGGCGGAGCCGCCGGCGCGACCAGCCGAGCATGCAGGCGAGCAGCGCCGACCGGCCGGCCACGGCGGCCGCCACCCCGAGCACGAACCACCACACGGACGTCGCCCGGGTCGTCACCACGACGACGTCGGAGGTCAGGTCGAGCGGCGGCAGCGCCACCTCGTGGCACAGCCCGGGCCACAGGGGCAGGACCCCGGAGCCGGCCAGCAGGTACACCAGCGCGGAGGCCGCCGCCAGCGGCCACCAGCGCACGGCCGCCGCCGGAGGTCCGGCGACCCTCCCCCGGCCGCCGTGCAGCGCCCGACGTCCGGTCCGGCGCGCCAACGGCATGGGCTGCGGCTTCCGATGCGGCAGCGGCTGCGGCTCCGGCCCAGGCTGTGGCTGTGGTTCCGACTCCGGCTCCGGCTGTGGCCCGGTCGGGGGCGAGGAGGGTGGAGCCACCGCCACCACCATTACCCGCACGCGTCGCCTGGCGCCACGGGCCGCGTGCCGGCGGCCCGTCGCGGCGGCCGGTCCGGGGTACGGTGGTGCCGTGGCCCCCTCCCCGCTCACGTTGCACGCCGACGGCGACGACGACGACGGGCTCGACCTCATCGACCGGCAGGTCATCCAGCTCTTCGCGCTGGTCGCCGAGGCACTGGCCGGTGCCACCCACGCGCTGCTGGCCGGCGACCGCGACGCCGCCCGCCAGCTCGCCGCCAGCGACGAGGCCATCGACCACCTCTACCGGGACGTGGAGGCGACGGCCACGCGACGGGCGGAAACGCTCGGCTCCGCCGAGGAGATGCACTACCTGGTCGCCGTGCTGCGCATGCTCCCCGAGATCGAGCGCAGCGGCGACCTGGCGGAGCACGTGGCGAGCCGTGCGGTGCGAGGGCTCGGGGTCGAGCTGTCGCACCGGTCGCGCGGCATGATCGAGCAGATGGGCGAGATCGCCTGCGCCATGTGGCGGCGGACCGCCGACGCCTACGCGGACCGCGACGCCTGCGCCGCCGACGACCTGGAGCGGCTCGACGACGACCTCGACGAGCTCCACGTGCTGCTCACCGCCGAGATCGCGAGCGGCTCCATGCCGATCCCCATCGCCATCGAGGCGGCGCTCGTGGCCCGCTTCTACGAGCGGCTCGGTGACCACGCCGTCAACCTCTCCCGGCGGATCGCGGCGCTGGCGCTGCGCACCGGCTGATCCCGGCGGGACGCGGCGGGACCGTCGCTCAGGGACGCGGGGCGAGCACCCGGTCGACGAAGGGCTGCACCAGGCCGTCGAACTCGTCCGCGTGGTCCCGGTTGGGCAGGTGGCCGCCGCCGGCCACGACGTGGAGCGCGGCGCCGGGGATGGCGTCGGCGAGCTCGGTGGCCTGGCGCACGGTGACGGCGGGGTCGCTGTCGCCGACGACGACGAGCGCCGGCACGGCGATGCTCCCGAGCCGGGACCGCTCGTCGTGGCCCACCAGCGCCAGCAGCGCGCCGGCGAGCACCTCGGGGTCGTTGCTGGCCAGGTCACGGCGCTCCCAGGCGGTCCCGTCCGCACGCGCCAGGCGCATGGCCTCCGGGCCCGTCGGCCTGCCGGCCCGCTTGTCGCCGCTGTCGAGGAGGTCGAGCGCGGCGCGCACCCCCTTGGCCCGGATCCGCGCCGCGGCGGCCCGCAGCACCAGGGAGACCTGCAGCGGGACCTTGGTGGAGGTGCTCACCAGCACCAGGCCGGCGACGAGCGAGGGCTCGTCGAGCGCCAGCGTCTGCGCCACCATGCCGCCGAGGGAGAGGCCGACCACCGCGGCGCGCTCGACCGCCAGGGCCCGGAGCACCCGGCGCACGTCGCCGGCGAGCGCCGAGGTGGTGACCGGGCCGGGCACCGCCGGCGTGCGACCGTGGCCGCGGACCTCCGGGACGATGCACCGGTAGCGGTCGGCCAGCCGGTCGAGCTGGGTGCCGAAGTCCCGCCAGGTGCCCCCCAGGCCGTGGAGCCACACCACCGGCGGGCCGTCACCCTCGTCGACGACGTTGCAGCGGAAGCCGTCGGCGTCGATCAGCACGGCGACGGGCCCACCACCCGCCTGCCGCGCCGGGCGCTCTCCCCCGCGTCCTCGGGCACCATGGGCGTCACCTTACGCGTGGCCGCGGCTCGCCACAGGCCCCTCACGAGGCCGGCAGGCCCTACCATGGCGCCGTGGGCGGAGCGGGGCGCTCGAGCACGGGGCGAGAGGGGACCCGCCGGCGGCGAAGGCCGGACCATGGCGGACCGCCCGGGTTCACCGACCTGCAGGTGATCGGCCAGGGCCGGTGCTCCACGGTCTTCAGCGCCCGCGAGGGCGCCACGGGACGGGCCGTGGCGCTCAAGGTCATCGACGCGGTCGGCCTGGGCCGCCACCACCTGGAGTCGCTGGAGCGCGAGGCCGTTGCCCTGGCGGCGCTCGGGGACCACCCGCACATCGTCACCCTGTACCGCTCGCTCGTGCTCGAGGACCGGCGACCGGTGCTGGTGCTGGAGCTGTGCGCCGGCTCGCTCGCACGGGTCGTCGGCGACCAGGGACCGCTCGGGGCGCGGGCCGCCGCCGCCACCGGGGTGAAGCTCGCCGGCGCGCTCGAGACCGCCCACCGGGTCGGCGTGCTCCACCTCGACGTCAGGGCCGACAACGTCCTCGTCACGAGGTACGACGAGCCGGCGCTCGCCGACTTCGGCATGGCACGGCTGCGACCGGCCGGCGCCACCACCACCACCGCCGCCGGCGGCCTCGCCGGACCCGCCGTCGCCCACGCCGCACCGGAGCTGCTGCTGGGCGACGAGGCCACGGCCGCCACCGACGTGTACCAGCTCGCCGCCACGCTCTACCACCTGCTCACGGGGCAGCCGCCGTTCCCCACCTTCCCGGGCGAGCGGCCAGCCGCCGTGGCCCACCGGGTGCTCCACCAGGCGGTGGAGCCGTCGGCTGCCCCCGGCGTGCCGCCCGACCTCCACGACCTGCTGCTGGGGGCGCTGAGCAAGGACCCCGCCGACCGGCCGGGCAGCATGGCGCTGTTCGCCGACGCCCTGCGCGCCGTCGAGGTCGGGTCGGGCTGGGCGCCCACCCCGGCCGCCGTGCCGGGCGCGCACACCCCGTGGACCGCCCGGTCCGCGCCGCTCGGTCCCGCCCCGCCGGTGTGGGCCCCCGGC
>JAJZYI010000243.1 GCA_021798135.1 Actinomycetes bacterium
CCGCCACGGGGCCGCCCCGCCGCTGCAGCGACCGGCGACCGGCCGCGCCCCCGCCCACGCCCCTGCCGCCGGGGCAGGCACTCGCGGCGACGTGCGCGGGCGGCACGAGCGCCGCGGCCGTGCCGGCGACCCGTCACGGCCCGCCGTCACGGGGGCGTGGGGCACCGTGGGGTGGCGCCTGGCGCTCGCCGGCCTTGCCGTCGTGGTCGCCATCGGCGTGGTCCTGCGCTTCTACACCCACGCCGACCTGTGGCTCGACGAGGCGCTCACCGTCGACATCTCGCGGCTCCCGGTCCACGACATCCCCGCTGCGCTCCGGCGCGACGGTGCTCCGCCGCTGTTCTACGTGCTGCTGCACTTCTGGATGAAGGCCTTCGGCAGCTCGGACCTGGCCGTCCGGTCGCTGTCGGGCGTCTTCAGCTGCCTGACGCTCCCGCTCGCCTGGGTGGCGGCGCGCCGGCTCGGTGGCAGGACCGCCGCCGTCGCCGTCACGGTGCTGGTGGCGTCCTCGCCCTTCGCCATCTACTACGGCACCGAGGCGCGCATGTACGCCATGGTGGGCTTCCTGGTCGCCGCCGGCGTGGTCGCCGTGCAGCGGGCCCTCGAACGGCCTCGGCCGGGCAACGTGGTGGCGGTGACCGTGTGCACCGCCGCGCTGCTCTACAGCCACTACTGGTCGCTCTACCTCGTGGCGTCCACCGGCCTGTGGCTGCTGTGGCTGGCATGGCGCGGCCCCGAGCCCAGGCGCCGCGCCGCGCGCGTGCTCGTCGGCGCGGTGACCGTGGGCACGCTCGCGTTCGTCCCCTGGCTGCCGATCTTCATCTTCCAGGCGCGCCACACCGGCACGCCGTGGGCCGTCCCGGCCGACTTCGCCGGCATGGTCAACGCCGTCAGCTCCTTCGCCGGCGGCGCCACCAACCAGGGCCGCGCCCTCGGCCTGCTGTACTTCGCCCTGGCCGGGCTCGGGTTCTTCGGCCTGGCCCGTTCCCGCACGACCATCGAGCTCGACCTGCGGGGCCGGCCCCGGTCGAGGGCGCTCGGCTGGGCCTTCCTGGCCACGGTGGTGCTCGCCATCATCGGCGGGACGATCTCCAGGAGCGCCTTCCAGGCCCGCTACGCCATGGTGGTCTTCATCCCGCTGATGCTGCTGGTGGCGCTCGGGTTCGAGGCGTTCGCCGACCGCCGGGTGCGCGCCGTCCTGCTGAGCGCGTCGGTCGTGTTCGGCCTGGTCAGCAGCTTCCCGAACATCCACAACACGCGGACGCAGGCCGGCCAGGTCGCGGCGGTCCTCGCCCGGCTCGGCCGGCCCGGCGACGTGGTGGCGTTCTGCCCCGACCAGCTCGGCCCCGACGTCAACCGCCTGCTGCCGGCCGGTCGCTACCAGGAGATCACGTTCCCGCGTGACACCGGCCCGGCGTTCGTCAACTGGATCGACTACGGCGCCGCGGTGCGGGCGGCCAGCCCGGTGGCCTTCGCCGACCGGCTCCTGCGCATGTCGGCCCCGTCGCACCAGATCTGGCTGGTGTGGCAGGGCGGGTACAAGGACTACGGCACGAAGTGCCAGCAGATCGAGACCCACCTGCTGGCCGACCGGGCGCTGGGCGCGCGCGAGGTCGTCGCTCCGAGCAGCCGGTACTACGAGCCGATGGAGCTGGTCCACTTCGTGCACCTGGGCAGCTGAGCGCCGTCCGGCGACCTGCCGCCCCGGCGGCGCCTCGGGCGGCACTCGGGCCGCACACCGGCCGTACCCCGGCAGCATCGGGCTCAGGTCTGCGGGCCACCCCGCCGATACCCCGTGCAGTGCATGCGCTGGACTTCCTCTGGCGCGCCGAGCTGCCCGGGGTCGGCCTGCAGGGCTCCACCGAGGTAGGCCCGCAGCGCGTCGACGACCTCTGCCTGGTGCTGGACGCCAACGGGATCACGGTCCGCGGTCCCGAGCCCGGTGCCCTGCGCCTGATGCCCTGGCAGGCGCTCCGGTCGCTGCGGTTCCACGAGCCGGCCCGCATGCCCGACGGCCGGCCGGCGACCGCCCTCGTGGTCGAGGTGACCGACCGCGAGCTGCGCTTCCTGGTGCCGGTCGCCACGATGCCGCTCGTCGACGCCGAGCTCGTCGAGGCCCGCGTCGCCGAGCTCGTCGGCCGGCTGCGCGCACCCGGTGGCACCATGCCGACGGCATCGTCGCCACCAGCGGAGGCGGCCACCGGCCACGGTGCCCGCCGCGCCCCGGCTCCCCCGCCGCAGCCTCCGGCATCGCCGACGGCCGGGGCCGTGCCCGGCCCGCCCCCGCCCCCGTCATGGAGCATGGCGCCGACGGTGCCCCCGCAGGCGCCCATCGCGGCCGCCCCTGGCGCGGCCGAGCCGGGCGTCATGCCGCCGAGCCTGCTGCCCCCGCCCCCGTTCCTGCCAGTCGGAGGACCGCCCCCGCCCCCGCAGCTGTCCACCACGGGCATGCAGCCCGTGGTGCTGCCCCCGCCTCCGCCCGCCCCGGCTCCGGGACCCGTGGTGCTGCCCCCGCCTCCGCCCGCCCCGGTCAGGCGACCGCCCGCGCCGCCCCCGCTGTCCGGGCCCCGGACCCTGCCGGCATCGGCGGCACCAGGGTCGGACGTGCTCACCCCCCAGCTCCCGCCCCTGGCGGACGTCCTCGGCTGGTCCCCGTCAGCGTCACCAGCGGCTCCGGCGGCTGGTTCGCCGGGGCCTGGTTCGCCGGGGCCTGGTTCGCCGGGGCCTGGTTCGCCGGGGCCTGGTTCGCCGGGGCCTGGTTCGCCGGGGCCTGCGCTCTCCCGGGCGGGCTCGCTCGATCCGGTGGCCGGGTGGCCGGCGTCACCAGAGCGACCGGATGCCGGGCTGCCGCCCGGGCAGGAGGGCACGGTGCACCCGGCTGGGCAACCCGCCGGGCCGCCTGCTCTCCCGGGCCCCGGTGCAACCCTGCCTGCCGCCCCCCAGCCCGTGGTTGCCCAGCCAACGGCTGCCCAGCCCGTCGTCGCCACAGGACCCGTCCAAGCCGGACGCATCCATGCCGGACCAGTTCATGCCGGAGGACCAGTCCATGCCGGGCCAGTCCATGCCGGAGGACCAGTCCATGCCGGACCTGTCCACGGGGGACCCCACGTCACGGTTGCGCCGATGCCCGGTTCCCCCGGCAACCAGGCCGGCCTGACCGCCGCCCCGACCCTGGACGATCAACCCCGCGACGTGGCCGCAGCGCTCGGCCCGGCCGACGCGCCCGGCGGGGCCGGCCCCGCCGAGGAGCTCCCTGCACCTGACGGTCCCGGTGTCGACGCGCCGGGTACGGCGCCCGGGCAGGTGGTGCCGGCCGTCGCCGGCCGCCGACGCGGCAAGCACCGGCGGCAGGGACGCTGGGCCACCAGGCGCAGGCCGGCCGGCTGACGGGCTTGGCCCGCCCGACGCGGTCGCTGGCGCGGGCAAATCCCCGGCGTGCTCCGCTGGGGTTGGCGGCTCAGGTGCCCGGCGTGCTCCGCGGTCGCTGGCGGCTCAGGTGCCCGGCGTGCTCCGCAGGGGCTGGCGGCTCAGGTCCCCGGGCCGACCCTGGCGACGGCGGCCAGCGCCGCGTACGCGGACTCGGCCATGCCCATCTCGTCGGGGCGCAGGAGGTTGGCCATGATCCGCAGCAGCATCGCCATGAGCGGCCGCGACCGCATCCCCGTGGCCACGCACACCTGCATCAGCCGGGGATGGCTGATGAGGCGCACGAAGTCCCGCGCCACCCGGTAGTACAGGCCGTAGGACTGCTGCAGGCGCCGCTCGTAGTCGTCGAGCGCCCCGTCACCCTCGCCGGCCAGGGCCCGTCCGAGCACCGAGGCTGCGAGCCGGCCGGTCTCGTAGCCGTAGGCGATGCCCTCGCCGTTGAACGGGTTGACGGAGCCGGCGGCGTCGCCCACCGTCAGGATCGTCGGGCCCACTCGCGGGCCGACCGCCAGCCCCATGGGCAGCTTGCCACCGGTCGGCGGGCCACACGACGCCTCGGGCGACAGGCCCCACGACGACGGGGCCTGGGCGACGAACGCGTCCATCAGCCGGCTCGTGTTGACGCCGCGCCAGCGCCCCTCGGCCGACAGCACCCCGACGCCGACGTTCACGCGGCCGTCGCCGAGCGGGAAGATCCAGCCGTAGCCGGGGACCACGGCACCGGAGCCGTCGCGGATGTCGAGGTGCGACTCGATGAACGTGTCGTCGTGCCGGGGCGACCGGTAGTAGCCCCGCAGAGCGAGGCCGAGGGGCCACTCGCGGTTGCGGCTGGTCCCGAGGGCACGTCCCAGCCGGGAATTGGCGCCGTCGGCGAGCACGACGTAGCGGGCGCGCACCGTCGAGGTCGCCCCCGTGGCGCTGTCGCGCACCACGGCGCCGGTGCAGCGCGGCAGCCGGCCGGTGGCCGCCGCCGCACCGGCCGTCGAAGGCGCGTCCACGACGGGCTCGACGGCCTCGGTGCCCTGCAGGACCGTGGCCCCGGCCTTCGCCGCCCGCTCGGCGACGAGCTGGTCGAGGTCGTGACGGGTGATGACGTACCCGTGTGACGGGAACGAGGGGTGCTCGGGCCACGGCAGCTCCAGCACCCTGCCGTAGGCGCAGGAGCGCAGCCCGTCGTAGCGGTGGGCCCCCTCGAGCGCGGCACCGAGCCCCATGTCCTGGAGCTGGCGCACCGACCGCGGGGTGAGCCCGTCGCCGCACGTCTTGTCGCGGGGGAAGCGCTTCTTCTCCACCACCACGACGTCCCACCCCGCGTCGGCGAGCCAGAAGGCGCACGACGAGCCGGCGGGCCCGCCGCCGACGACGAGCACGTCGGCGGTCCGGTCGGACGTGCTGCCGGCCACCGCCGGCGTGCGGGTCCGGGAGGTGCGTGACGGTCCAGAGGGGGGCACGCCGCGATCGTAGGCGCCGGGCGACGGTGGCGCGGTGCCCGTCGATCGTGCCCGGCTCGGTGTGCTCGCCGCGCCGGATCGTGCCTGGTTCGCCCCGCTCGCCGTGCCGGATCGTGCCTGGTTCGCCCCGCTCGCCAGGCCGGATCGTGCCCGGTTCGCCCCGCTCGCCAGGCCGGATCGTGCCCGGCTCGGTGTGCTCGCCGCGCCGGATCGTGCCTGGTTCGCCCCGCTCGCCGTGCCGGATCGTGCCTGGTTCGCCCCGCTCGCCAGGCCGGATCGTGCCCGGTTCGCCCCGCTCGCCACGCCAGATTGTGACCGCGGCAACGTGTCGTGGTAGACCGGACGCGGCCATGAAGGACTACTTGCCGATCTTCGTGCTCCTGGTGCTCGGCTTCCTGTTCGCCGCGCTC
>JAJZYI010000244.1 GCA_021798135.1 Actinomycetes bacterium
GGTGCCGGCCCCAGCCTGCGCGGCTTCAACCTCCCGCCGGGGTGGTCGCCGCCGGCGGCACCGGCGACCGGCTGACGGGCCCGGGAGCGCTGGCTGTCGCCAGAGATTCACGATGCGTGCTCAACGGAGCCGCAACGGCTACACTCGGGTGTCATGACGCGCCGGGCCACCGTGGTCGGCGGCCTGGCGGCCGCGGCCGTCGTCGTCGCCGTCGTCCTGGCGGTCACCCTGCCGCACGCCGCCCATCGCCGTCGTGGCACCGCCCTGTCGGACGGGCGGTCCGTGGCCGGGCAGTCGCGGCCGGGGCCGGCGCCGTCGATCGGCGCGGCCGCCGGCGGCCGGAGTGGCGGCAACCCGGCTCCCGTGATCGCCGCCGGTCGGGGCACGGCAGGCTCGACCCCAGCGGAGCCGGACGGCGCGCCGGCGAGCTCGTCTGCCGGCGCCGGCACCCCCGGCACCTCGGGCCAGCCGCCGACGGGGAGCAGCAACCCGGCGCGGACCGGCGCCGCCCCCGGCTCGTCGGCGGGCCCGCCCCCGGGAAGTTCGTCGGGTGGTTCGTCGAGCGGCTCGGCGGGCGCGCCGTCCGGGTCGGGCGGCTCGGGGGCGAGTGGCTCCTCGGGCGGCTCGTCGGCGGGCTCCGGCGGCGCCTCGTCGGGGGGACCCGGTGGCTCGGCGTTCGGCGGCGGCGACCAGGTCGCAGCGGTGGGGGTGACCGATCCCTACGGCATCGTGGTGCCCGCCGAGCCGTCGGCGGTCACGTTCACCGCCACGCTGACGCCGCCGCCCGGCGAGCCCGATCCCACGGGCACGGTGACCTTCACGGTCGGTCGGCGGGGGACCGGCAGCCAGGCCACGGCGTGCACCGTGACCCTGCAGAGCCTGCAGGCGACGTGCAGCGTCAAGTTCCCGTCGTCGGGCCAGTACGACGTCGCCGCCTTCTACGTGCCCGGTGCCGGCACCGGGGGCTGGACCACCTACGTGCCGTCGCAGTCGTCGCTGACCGTGACGGCGGTGGGCGGGGTGCCGGCCGGCAGCTCGGGGACCAGCGGCACGGCGGGCACCACCGGGGCCCCGTCGGGCACCACCGGGGTCCCGTCGGGCGGCTCCTCCGGCGCGTCGAGCGGCGGCGCCGGCACCGCCTGACCCGCAGCCGGCCCGTCCGGCGGCACCGGCACCGCCTGACCCGCAGCCGGCTCGTCCGGCGGTTCGAGCGGCGGCACCGGCACCGCCTGACCGGCAGCCGGCCCGTCCACCGGCCTCGCCCGCGGCGGCGCGCCGAGCCGAGGCGGCGGGCCGCTGGCGCTGCCCGAGGCCACGTCGGCCTGCACGGGGTGGGGGGCGGAGGCCTGGTCGCGGCGGACACCGGACCCTCGGGTGCAGCCGGCGCCCGGTACCGGAGCGGCGCCGGCAGGTGGTCGCCGGTCAGGTCGGTCGCTGCGGCCTGCCCGGGCCGGCCAGCGCCCGGGCGAAGCGCTCGTCCGCCCCGATCCTGGAGGCCAGGACCTCGGGGGCGACGAAGCGCCCGTGGGTGGCGAGCGCGTGCGCGGCCCCGGCGGGACGGCAGCCCGCCGTGCAGAAGGCCACCGTCCCGTCACGGCGCACCACCAGGCTCCCCCTGCAGCGGTCCACTCCGCCGTCCTCCGAGCTCGACCACGTTGCGTGAGATGCATCGGCCGCCGGGCCTGCCTGCATGACGAGCCGCCCGGCGGTTTGCCGTGCTGTTGGGGGCGTGGCGACCCGGGTTCCGGCGGTCGGCGCGATCCGGCGGTCAGCACCGGCCGGCGGTCAGCACCGGCCGGCGGTCAGCACGAGTGGGGGACCGCGGCGACGGCCTCGCCGCCCGGAGCGCCGCGTGCCCGGTCGCCGAGGAGCATGGCGCCCGTCAGGATGGCGGCGAAGGCGGCGACCTGGGCGCCTAGCTGCAGGCCGTGCGGCAGCACCTGGCGGAACAGGACGAAGCCGGCCACGATCGGCACCGCGTTGGTCACCAGGTTGGCGAGCCCGGCCGCCACCAGCACGTTGCCGTGCTGGAAGGCGCTCTGCAGCTGGATCGAGCCGAGGCTGTAGAAGAGGACGAGGGGGACGGCCGCCAGGAGCCACCCGTTGCCCAGCACCACGAGCTTGCCGGACGTGTCGCCGCCGGCGAACAGCAGGCCCGCCGCGGCGCCGAGCGTGGAGGCCCGCACGATGCGGGGCCACCGCACGGCGAACGTCGCCGCCGCGACGAGCGACGCGGCGAGCCAGACGGCGGCTGCGGCCGGCCGGGGGGCGTGCTCCGACGGCGTGGTGCCGACCAGTGACAGCGCCAGCAGCACCAGGCCCAGCACGGCGGAGGCGACCGCCAGCCGTTCGCGCCGGGCGAGCCGGCGCATCCGCCCGCCGGTGGAGAGGAAGGCCAGGACCGCCACGCCCGACGCGTTCACCGCCTGGACGAGGGCGAGCGGCGCCAGCCGCAGCGCCAGCATGAAGATCACCCACCCGGCACCCTCGGCGGCGAAGCCCAGCATCCACCGGCGGTCGCCGGCGAGCAGCCGCGCCGAGCGGACGGGGTGGCCGACGGAGATGGCGGGCAGGTCCACGGCGGCAGCGTGCTCGCGCGCGTACGCCCAGCTGACGATGAGCGCCGAGACGAACGACAGCCCCAGCCCCAGCCAGGCATGTGCAGATGGTCCCACGTCGGGCGTCAGTGTCCCACAGGAGCACGGGGAGCCGCACCTGGTTCAGCGGTGTCGTCGACGGCGGGCGGGGGGCCGCAGGTCGTGCGCCCCCCACCCGCCGCGGCCGGGGCAGCCATGGCCAGCGGTGCCCTCGGCTGCCTCCTACACCTTCGCGGGTTCACCTCGCAGCAGTTCCTGCACGCCTTCGGTGGTGACGGGGTCGCCGCCCATCGTCCACTGCCCGCTTGCGACGTCCTGGATCACGACCCACGTCACCGGACGTACCGGTCCTCCGATCACGTCGACGAACACGTCGGTGATCCCCTTGGCGAGCGCCTGCTTCTGCTCGGAGCTCAGCACGTCTTCCATGACCTTCACGTCGACGATGGGCATCGCTGCACCTCCTGCCGTCGCCGGGCCACTCCCGGCCACGCGTCATTGAACCCTTCCCTCGCGTGGACGGCGTGGAGGTCGCCTGGAGGCCCGATGGAGACGTCCGGACGGTGCGCGGCGCCGGCACCGGCGCGACGTCTGCGGGCGGGGGCACCGTCCCGTGGTGCCGGGTGCCGGGTGCCGGGTGCCGTGGTGCCTGGTGGGTGCCGCTGGCTCCGGCCCGACCCCCCTCGCCCGGCAGAGGTCCAGGTCACAGGCCAAAGTGACGGTGAGCCGGCCTGTAGGCGGGATTCTGTTGCGCCGTCGGCGCCGGTGGCCATCCATCTGTGCGGCCCACCTGGGGGCTGCCGGCTGGTGCCGGCGGGACGGGCCGCCCGTGCCCCCTGTTCGGCCTTGCTCCGGGTGGGGTTTACCGAGCCGCCCGGGTCACCCCGGGCGCTGGTGCGCTCTTACCGCACCCTTTCACCCTTGCCTGTGCGCCCCGTCGCCGGGGACGCCATCGGCGGTCTGCTCTCTGTGGCACTGTCCTTCGGGTCGCCCCGACTGGCTGTTGGCCAGCACCCTGCCCTGCGGAGTCCCGACCTTCCTCGACACGTGCCCGGCACGCAGCCGGTCCGTGCCGCGGCCACCCGGCCGGCTCACCGTCGGGTCCAGTGTGCCAGAGCGGGCGGCCTCCCCGCGCGCCGGGACGCCGCCGCGGTGGCGTGCGAGGTCGGTCGCCGCGGTCGGTAGGGTACGGCGGGTGCCGCGTCGTGCCGACCGAGGACACGCCAGCCTGCCGTTCGGCGAGCCCGTCGCGCAGGGCGCGTCGAGGGTCGCGGGCGCCGGGACGGCGCCGGCGGACGGCGGCGGCCAGGAGCTGCCGGGCAACCCCTGGCTCACGATCGCCGGCCTGTACGACCGGGTCGACCGGGCGCTGGCGGGGGCGCTCCCCGCCGACCAGGTCTGGGTGCGCGGCGAGGTCCAGTCCATCTCCGACCGCACCGGGCACTGCTACATGGACCTGGTGGACCCGGCCGACGGCGGCGGCGAGCCCGGCCGGGTGCCCGTGCTGAAGGCGAAGTGCTGGCGGACCACCTGGGCGGCGGTGCGCCGCCAGCTGGCGACGGCGGGAGCGGAGATCACCCCCGGCACGGTGGTGCTGGTGCGCGGCACGCTCGACGTGTACCGGCCCCGCGGCGAGATCGGGTTCATCGTGTCGCAGGTGGACGTGACGGCCCTGCTCGGCGCCATGGCCGAGCGGCGCCGGGCGCTGGTGGAGGCGCTGCGGGCCGAAGGCCTCCTCGACCGCAACCGCAGCCGCCCCGAGCCGGCGCTGCCGTTGCGGGTCGGGCTGGTGGCGAGCCCGGGCACCGAGGGGTACAAGGACTTCCTCGGCCAGCTCGACGCCTCCGGCTACGCCTTCCGCGTGACGGTCGTGCCGGCCACGGTGCAGGGGACCCTGGCGCCGGAGTCCGTGGCGTCGGCGATCGCGGCGCTGGGCGCGGCGGTGGTCGACGTGATCGTCGTGGTCCGCGGCGGGGGTGCTCGCGGGGACCTGCTCGCCTTCGACAGCGAGCCGGTCGCCCGCGCCATCGCGACCTCGGCGCTGCCGGTGTGGACCGGCATCGGCCACAGCGGTGACCAGTCCGTCGCCGACCTGGTGGCCCAGCACGCCCACAGCACCCCCACGGCCTGCGGCCACGCGGTGGTCGCCCGGGTGGCCGAGGCCGCCCGGGCGCTGGGCGACGCGTCGCGGTCGGTGCTCGCCGGTGCGACGCAGGCGCTCGAGCGGAGCCACCGCGCCCACGTCGACGCCCGCCGGCGCCTGGCCGGCGCTGCCCGGGGCCAGCTCGACCGCGGTGCCGGTGCCGTCTCGGGACGGGCGATCCGGCTCGCGTCGCAGGGCCGGCGCGCCGTGCAGCGTGCGGAGGACCGCGTGCGCCAGCAGGCGGCGCGCCCGGTCCCCCTGGTCCGGCTCGGCCTCGCCGCGGCGGCCCGGACGGTCGAGGGCCGGCGGCGGCTCCTGGCCGCCTACGACGTGGGCCGCCAGCTGCGGCGGGGCTACACCCTCACCTACGATGCCGCCGGCCGGGTGCTGCGCAGCGTCCGCCAGGTGCAGGTCGGGGGCTCGCTCGCCACGCGGTTCGCCGACGGGTCGGCACGGTCGACGGTGGCGGCCGTCGACGTCGCACCGGCGACCGGCGGTGCCCTCGGGCGTGCCGGCGGCGC
>JAJZYI010000245.1 GCA_021798135.1 Actinomycetes bacterium
GGTGGCGCGGCGGTGTGGCGGGTCCGGCCGCGAGCGCCGCCGGGCCCGGGGTCCCGCCGTCGTGGGTGTCCCGTCGTGGGTGTCGCGTCGTGGGTGTCCCGTCGTGGGTGTCCCGTCGTGGGTGTCACAGCCCTCGGGCACCATGCGGGCATGGACGAACTGCACGCCATCGGCGACGCCGGCGGCACGGACATCGTGGCCCGCCGAGCGCGAGGCACCGGAGCGGCCCGGTGGGGTCGTGCGGGGTGGGGTGGCGGCGAGCGGGCGGGCCGGGGTGGCGGTCCGTTCGGCTCGCGGCAGTCGGGCGGGAGGGCCCTTGACACGAACATGCGTTCGTGTTGTGATGACGTCATGGCGAACGTGCGTTCGACTGGTGCGCTCGCAGGTGGCGCCGGTCGTGAGGACCGTCGGCTCGCGGTTCGTGGCTGGACGGATCCGGCCGGTGCCCGATGCGACACCCGCGGGCGCACGCGCACGCCAACGGCGAGGCCCCCGGAGCGGCGGGGTCAGGCCGTGCGGCCGGCTGCGCCCGGCATCCCGGGCGGTGGCGAGTCGGCGCGCCATCGGCACCACCGAACGCCGGTTCGCTACCGGCACGGGGCCGACCTGCGCCGGCGCCGGCTGCTGCGAACGCTCGGGGTGATGGCCGCCGGCGGCGCGCTGGCCCTGCTCGCAGCCCCCGTCTGGGGGCACCCGACGCCGGTCGGCACGGTGCCGGTAGCGGCGTCGGCCGCCGCGACGCCCAGGGTCTACGTGGTGCAGCCAGGCGACACGCTGCAGTCGATCGCGCGAGGCGTCGACGGCGGGCGCGACAGCGCAGCCGTCATCGCGGACCTTCGCGGCCAACTCGACGGCGCTCCGCTGGTCCCGGGTGTCCGGCTCGTGCTCCCCTGACCGCACCGCACCGCACCGCACCGCACCCGCCGTGGTGTGCATCGGCAACCAGGGTGCACCGGTGGCGTCGGCCGGCCGGCTGCGGCAAGTACCGTGTGCGCGTGCGCTGTCCCTGGTGCTCCAACCTCGACGATAGGGTGGTCGACACCCGGCTCGCCGACGACGGCGCGGCGATCCGCAGGCGACGGGAGTGCGCCGCCTGCGGTCGACGGTTCACGACCTACGAGCGTCTGGAGCAGGCACCGCTGTGGGTGACCAAGCGCGGCGGCGTACGGGAGCCGTTCGACCGGGCCAAGGTGGTGGCCGGTGCGCGCGCTGCGGCCAAGAACCGCCCGGTCGACGCCGCTGCCCTCAACGCCCTTGCCCAGGAGGTGGAGGACGCCCTGCGGGGCCAGGCCGAGGTCACCAGCCAGCAGATCGGCATCGCGGTGCTCGAGCGCCTGCGCCAGGTCGACGAAGTCGCGTACCTCCGCTTCGCCTCCGTCTACAAGGGCTTCGAGGACATCGAGGATTTCGAGCGCGAGGTCGGTCTGCTCACCAAGACCACGGCGCCGAAGCACACGGGAGGGGGCTGAGCGCGGTGACGGCGCTGCTCGACGGCGTCCCGCCGCGGGCGCTCGCCGTCTACGCCCATCCCGACGACGCCGAGGTCTCCTGCGGGGGCACCCTGGCGCGTTGGGTTGCGGCCGGCTCGGAGGTCCACCTGGTGGTGTGCACCCAGGGGGAGAAGGGGACGCTCGACCCCGGGGCCGACGCGGCCGCCCTCGGCCGCCAGCGGGCTGCCGAGGTCGAGCAGGCCGCTGCCGCGCTCGGTCTCGCCGGGTGCACGGTCCTCGGCTATCCCGACGGAGAGGTCGACGACGACCTGGTCCTGCGCGGTGCTCTCGTCCGGGCCGTGCGCACCCACCGGCCCCACACGGTGCTGTGCCCCGACCCCACGGCCGTGATCTTCGGCGACCAGTACGTGAACCACCGGGACCACCGTGTCGTCGGTGCCGCCTGCCTCGATGCCGTCGCCCCGGCAGCCGCCCGGCCGCTCTACTTCCCCGAGGCCGGTCCGCCCCACCAGGTGGCCGAGGTGCTCCTGTCGGGGACGCTCCAGCCGGGGGTCTGGGTCGACGTGACCGCCACGGTCGACGCCAAGGTCGCGGCGGTGGCCTGCCATCGCAGCCAGTTCGCCGACGGTGGCGCCTGGGCCGCCGCTGCGGTCCGGGCGCGCGCCGAGGAGGAGGGCCGACGTGCCGGCGTGGCGTGCGCCGAGGCGTTCCGCCGGCTCCGCCTGGATGCCTGAGCGGGGCGTCGCCGGCCCGTTCGCGCTCGGTGATGCCGGCGGCGGTCACTGGGCTGACCCGGGGCTGGCACCGCCGGCACCGGTGGACGGCGCCCAGGCCGCCGTGCCGCCCGGCCCGGCCGACGCGCCCTGCACGGTCCTGCACCTCGACATGGACGCCTTCTTCGCGTCGATCGAGGTCCTCGACGATCCGTCGCTCGCCGGGCGGCCCGTCATCGTCGGCGGCGACGGGCCCCGCGGCGCGGTGGCGTCGTGCTCGTACGAAGCGCGCGCCTACGGCGTGCGCTCGGCGATGGCGTCGGTGGAGGCGCGGCGGCGCTGCCCCCACGCCGTGTTCCGTCCCGGGCGCCACGACCGCTACGTCGAGGTGAGCTCGCAGCTCGGCTCGCTCCTGCGGGAGGTCACCCCGATCGTGGAGCCGATCGGGCTGGACGAGGCGTTCCTCGACGTCGCCGGGGCCGCGCGTCGCCTCGGCTCCCCTGGCGAGATCGCCCGGGCGCTGCGCGACCGCGTGCACGCCGAGCTCGGCCTGACGTGTGCCGTGGGCGTGGCCAGGACGAAGTCGCTGGCCAAGCTGGCCTCGCGCCAGGCCAAGGTCGTCGCTCCCGCCCGGCGCGGGCCGGCCGACGGCGTCGTCGTGGTCCTGCCGGCGGACGAGGGCGCCTTCCTCCACCCGCTCCCCGTCGGCGCCCTGTGGGGCGTCGGCCCGGCCACCGCCGTCAAGCTCGCCTCGCTCGGCGTCACCACCGTCGGGCAGCTCGCGGAGATCCCCGACGGCGTCCTCGCCCGGCTCGTCGGGCGGGCTGCCGGCAGCCACCTGGCCGCGCTCGCCGCCGGCCGGGACACCGGCCGCGTGCAGCCGCACCGGCCCGTCCGTTCGATCGGCCGCGAGACCACCCTTGCCGACGACGCCCACGACCCCGGGTCCCTCGCCGGCCTGCTGGCGTCGCTCGCCGCCGACGTGGGCCAGCGGCTCGCCGCCGGCAGGCTGGCGGGACGGTGCGTCACGCTGAAGGTCCGCTTCGCCGACCGCCGGACCGTGACCCGGTCCGTGACGCCAGCCGTCCCTGCCGGCGGTCCCCACCAGGTCCTGTCCGTCGCCCGGTCCCTGCTGGCCCAGGTGGACGTCGCTGCCGGCGTCCGGCTGCTCGGCGTCAGCGCGTCGCAGCTCGTGCCGGCGGACGCCGTGGCCGTGCAGCAGCCGCTCGGCGGCTGGAGCTGGCCGGCAGCGGCGGCCGACCCGGCGGCGGCCGACCCGGTGGCTGGCGACCCGGAGGCTGGCGACGCGGCGGCGGGGGAGCGCTGGCGGCAGGTCGACAGCGCCGTCGTCAGGCTGCGCCAGCGCTTCGGGCCGGCAGCCGTGGTGCCGGCCGTGACGGTGGCGGTCCCCGCCGACGGGCACGGCGTGCCGGTCGAGGCCGAGGCCGAGGCGGTCGCCGGCTCGGCGTTCCGCGGACCGGGCGAGCGCACGCGTCGTGGCGACGCTCGCGGCGCGACCACACCCCGTGAGGCCCTGTCCCCGGGCGACCGCCACGGTGACCGAGCGCGCGACAAGGGATCTCACTGACGTTGTCAGCGCATGGACCCTGCGCGAAGATTGGGGGTGCGCCAGGTCGCCGCCCGGCGTGCGAAGGGAGCGAAGGTGCCGCTGTCAGAGCACGAGCAGCGGGTGCTCCACGAGATGGAGCAGGCCCTCTATCGGCACGACCCGAGGTTCGCCTCTCGTGTCCGCAACGAGAGCGTCTACCGGTATGCCGGGCGGAACCTGCGCTGGTCGATCGTCGGGTTCGCCGCCGGCCTGGCCATCATGGTCGCCTTCTTCACCAGCTCGGTGCTCGCCGGGTTCCTGGGCGTGGCCATCATGTTCGCCTCGTCCATCGGGGTCGCCGTCAACCTGAAGCGCATGGGCAAGGCCGGCCTGAGCGACCTCAGCCGCACCGTGCACGCGGAGGGCATAGGCCAGACCCTGGGTCGCACCGGCACCCGGCTGCGCAAGCGCTTCCGCCCGGGCTCCTGAGCGCCGCGGCCGTCCACGTGCCGGCGAGGTCCCGGTCCGGGCCCGGTCGCGCCGCGGGCGGCGACCGGCCTGCCTGCCTGGCCGTCGACGTCGGCGGCACCAAGCTCGCCGCCGCCGTGGTCGACGGCACGGGGACGCTCCACGGTGCCCGGCAGGTCCCCACACCGGCCGGGCACGATCCCGACCGGCTGTTCGCGACGCTCGCCGGCCTGGTCGACGAGGTGCGCGCCGCCGCGGTGACGGCGCCGGCGCCTGCGTGCTGCGGCACGGGCTGCGGCGGGCCGATCGACGCGGCGGGGCTGGTGTCGCCCCTGAACATCCCGGCCTGGCGCTCGTTCCCGCTCGCCGAGCGGCTGGCTGCCCACACGGGCCTGCCGACGTGGGTGGACAACGACGCCAAGGCGCTGGCCCTCGCCGAGGGCTGGCGCGGTGCCGCGGCGGGCGTCGCCGACTACATCGCCATGGTCGTCTCCACCGGTGTCGGCGGCGGCATCGTCGTCGACGGCCGGCTCCTCGACGGAGCCTCTGGCAACGCCGGGCACATCGGGCACGTCGTCGTCCGGCCCGACGGCCGCGAGTGCGCCTGCGGCGGCCGCGGCTGCCTCGAGGCCGAGGTGTCGGGGACGGCGATCCGCGCGATCACGGGCCGGCCGGCCGAGGAGGCGACCGGCGACGTCCGGCGGCGCACGGGCCGCCTGGTGGGCCGGGCCGTGGCCTCGGTCGTCAACCTCCTCGACGTCCGCCTCGCCGTGGTGGGGGGCTCGGTCGCCCTGGGCTTCGGGCCGGCCTTCTTCGAGGCTGCGGCCGCCGAGCTCGCCGAGCGCTCGCGCATCGCGTTCGCCCGCGGCGCCCGGCTGGTGCCGGCCGGCCTGGGTGCGGACGCGCCGCTCGTGGGCGCGGCGGCCGTCGGCTGGCGGGGCGCCGGCACCGTCACCGGTGGCGACCGGTGAGTGCCGCCGGCGCCAGCGAGCAGCCGGGCGCGCCGGACGCCTCGCCCGGCCCGACCGGCGCCCCGGCGCCCCGGCGCCCCGGCGCGCGCCTG
>JAJZYI010000246.1 GCA_021798135.1 Actinomycetes bacterium
CGCCACGTCGGGACCGGCGGCCGGCGAGGCACCCGTCCGGTCGGGCACGGTCGGCGGCGGCTGGTTCGGCTGCGCGGGCGTGGGCACGTGGCCTCCGGGTGACGGCGTGTCGTGGGCCTCCGGGCGCTGGCCGCGGTCGCCGGTGCCCGGCTCGTCGCCTCGGCGGGACGGACCCGGCGGGACGGACCCGGGGGGACGGCCCCGGCAGCGCCCGGGGCGAGGCTACCGGCTGGCGCTGCCGGCCCGTCCGTCCGGGGCCGCCCGGTGGCAGGGCCGTAGACTGGCCCGGTGGAGACCGACGAGGCGGGGACCGACCTGGTGCGCCCGGCGGCCCGGCCCGGCGCGGTGCCGCAGGGCACGGCCGGGAGCGGCGCGGTGCCGCAGGGCACGGCCGGGAGCGGGTCCGGCGTCACGGCGGGTGCCGCCGACGGTGCCGGCTCGGGGGACCTCGGCCGGGTGCTCACGGTCCCGAACCTGGTGACGACGGTGCGCCTGGCGTGCATCCCGCTGTTCGTGTGGCTCCTGTTCGGCGCGCACGACCAGGTGGCGGCCTCGGTCCTGCTGGCCGTGACCGGCGCGACGGACTGGGCCGACGGGACCCTGGCCCGGCGACTCGGGCAGGTGTCGACGCTCGGCAAGGTGCTCGACCCGACAGCCGACCGGCTCCTGGTGGCCACCGCGGTGGTGTGCACGGTGGTGGCCGGGGCGGTGCCGGCATGGTTCGCCGGGGTCACCCTCGGTCGCGAGGCGCTGGTGTCGGTCGCCGTCGTGGTGCTGGCGGCGCTCGGCGCCGAGCGGATCGACGTGCTGTGGGTCGGCAAGGCCGGCACCTTCGGCCTCATGTTCGCCTACCCGGCGTTCCTGCTGTCGCACGGGCCGGCGCCGTGGCAGTCGGCCATGCACGTGGTCGCCTGGGTCAGCGGCGTCGCCGGCCTGGTCCTGGCCTGGGTGGCGGCGGCGGCGTACGTCCCGCACGCCCGCCGGGCGCTCGTCGCCGGCAGGGGGCGGGGGGGTCGCGGCCGGGGGGCCGGCGTGGCCGCGGCGCCTGGCGGGGACGGCGGGTAGGGTCGCCGTGCGTGCGTGCCGCCGGGGGCGCACCGGGCCACCGCGGGTGGCCCGTCCACACGACGCGACGAGGATGCGATGAAGGCCGTGATCATGGCCGGGGGCGAGGGGACCCGCCTGCGGCCGCTCACCTCGAACCAGCCGAAGCCGATGCTGCCCATGGCCAACCGGCCCATGATGGAGCACGTGGTGGCGCTGCTCCGGCGTCACGGCTTCGACGACATCGTGGTGACGGTGGCGTTCATGGCGAACGCCATCCGCAGCTACTTCGGCGACGGCGCCGAGCTCGGCGTCCGCATCCGCTACGCCACCGAGGAGACGCCGCTCGGGACGGCGGGGTCGGTGGCGAACGCCCGTGACCTGCTCGACGAGCCGTTCCTGGTGATCTCGGGTGACGTGCTCACGGACATCGACGTCTCCGCCGTCGTCGACTACCACCGCGAGAAGGGTGCGCTCGCCACCCTGGCGCTCAAGGCCGTCGAGGACCCCCTGGAGTTCGGCATCGTGATCACGCGGCCCGACGGGTCCATCGAGCGCTTCCTGGAGAAGCCGACCTGGGGCCAGGTCTTCAGCGACACCATCAACACGGGCATCTACGTCCTCGAGCCCGAGATCTTCGACTTCATCGAGCCCGGTCGAGCCGTGGACTTCTCGGGCGAGGTGTTCCCGGAGGTGCTGCAGGCCGGCCGGCCGATCTTCGGCTACGTCGCCGACGGGTACTGGGAGGACGTCGGCACGCTCGAGGCCTACCTGCGCGCCCACCACGACATCCTGGACCGCAAGGTCGAGCTCGCGAGCCACGGCTTCGAGCTGCGCCCGGGGGTGTGGCTCGGCAAGGGCGCGGCGGTCGACCCTGCCGCCGCCGTCCGGGGCCCGGCGATCATCGGCGACAACGTCACCGTCGGCGCCAGCGCCGTCGTCGGCCCGTACTCGGTCGTGGGCCCCAACGTCAGGGTGAGCGACAACGCCGTCGTCGAGCGCAGCGTCGTCCACGACGGCTCGCACCTCGGCTTCGGCGTCAGGCTCGAGGGCTGCGTCGTGGGGCGCGCCTGCGACCTGCGCCAGGGCGCGCACCTCGAGGACGGGGTGGTGCTCGGGGACGAGGTGTTCGTGGGGGCCGCGGCCGTCCTCAAGGCCGGGGTGAAGGTGTACCCGTTCAAGACGGTCGAGATGGGTGCCATGGTCAACACCTCGATCGTCTGGGAGTCGCGCGGGGCGCGCAACCTGTTCGGCCGGCTGGGGGTCACCGGACTGGCCAACGTCGACATCAGCCCCGAGCTGGCCATGCGCCTGTCGATGGCGTGGGCGAGCACGCTCGACAAGGGGTCCACCGTGACGGCCTCGCGCGACACGAGCAGGGCAGCGCGCGTGCTCAAGCGGGCCATCATGGTCGGCTGCAACTCGGCGGGGGTCAACGTCGACGACCTGGAGGTCGCCACCGTCCCCGTCACCCGGTTCCAGGTGCGGTCGGGGGCGAGCCTGGGCGGCATCACCGTCCGCCTGGCCGAGCACGACACCCAGTCGGTGGTGATCCGGTTCTTCGACCAGGACGGGATCGACATCGCCGAGGTGGTCCAGCGCAAGATCGAGCGGCTGTACGCCCGCGAGGAGTTCCGCCGGACCTTCGCCCCCGACATCGGCGACATCGGCTTCCCGGCCAGGACGCTGGAGTACTACACGGCCGCGCTCATGGAGGCCGTCGACGTGGAGCGGGTGGCGTCGTGCGAGTTCAAGCTGGTGGTGGACTACTCGTACGGCACGGCCAGCTTCGTGATGCCCAACGTGCTGGCCAAGCTCGGCGCCGACGTGCTCGCCGTCAACCCGTACGCGGCGACGGCCCGCTCCATCGAGTGGGACCGCGACGCCGCAGCGGCACGGGTGTCGGACCTCGTGCGGTCGTCGGGCGCCGACCTCGGCGTGGTCATCGACGCCGGCGGGGAGCGGATCACGCTGGTCGACGACGGCGGTCGGGTCCTGAGCGACGACGAGGCGCTCATCCTGCTGGTCGACATGGTGAGCGCCCGCCGCCAGGGGGCGACCGTCGCCCTGCCGGTGGCGGCGCCCATGGCGGCCGAGCGGGTGTGCACGGCCAACGGCGGCGAGGTGATCTGGTCCAAGCTGTCGGTGCCGCACCTCATGGAGCTGGCCAGCCAGAAGCACGTCGACTTCGCCGCCAGCCAGCTCGGCGGGTACATCTTCCCCCGGTTCCTCCCGGCCTTCGACGCGGTGGCGACCCTGGTGCACCTGCTCGACCTGCTGGCGGCGGACCGCGACGGCCCGCACCGGCTGTCGAGGTGGTCGTCGCGGCTGCCCACCGTGCACATCGTGCACGACGAGGTGGTGACCCCGTGGGAGCAGAAGGGCACCGTCATGCGCGTGCTGGTGGAGCGCTCCGCCGACCGGAACACCCTGCTCGTCGACGGGGTGAAGCTGGTGGACCCCGACGGGTGGACCCTGGTGCTCCCCGATCCCGAGGAGCCGGTGACCCACGTGTGGGCCGAGGCAGGCAACGAGGCCGCGGCGCGCTCGCGCGTGGAGGAGCAGGCGACGCGCGTCCGCCAGCTCCTGGCCTGAGCACCCGGCCGGCGGCGAGCACCGCCGTGGTGCCGTGCGGCCGGTTCCGCTAGCGTGCTGCGGCGTGCAGGTTCCCGAAGAGCTCCGGTACACGCGAGAGCACGAGTGGGTCGCCGCCGCCGGCGACACCGTGCGGGTGGGCATCACCGACTACGCCCAGGATGCGCTGGGGGACGTGGTCTACGTGGACCTTCCCGCCGTCGGCACCGAGGTGGAGGCGGGCGGGGTGCTGGGGGAGGTCGAGTCGACGAAGTCGGTCTCCGAGATCTACGCGCCCGTGGGCGGCACCGTGGTGGCCGTGAACGACGCGCTCGCATCCGAGCCGGAGCGGGTCAACCGCGACCCGTACGGTGGCGGGTGGCTCTGCGATCTCGCGCCGTCCGACCCGCAGGCAGCGCAGGGCCTGCTCGACGCGGCCGCCTACCGCCAGCTCGTCGACAGCTGACCTCGAGGCCTCGGGCGGCGCGGCAGGGTGCGGCTAGCGTGGGCGCCGTGCCGTTCTGCAACAACTGCGGGCACCGGAACCCGCCGGAGGCCAATTTCTGCTCCTCGTGCGGAGCGGTGCTCGACAGCACGGCCGACACCACCGTGACGCTGCGCCCGGTCGACGTGCTCGGGGAGCCCGGCGACGACGAGCTCACCGTGACGCTGCCGGACCGGGCCGAGACTGGCCTGCTCGTGGTGAAGCACGGCCCGAACGCCGGCACCCGCTTCGTGCTCGACGCTGCCGTGACCGGCGTCGGACGGCACCCCGAGAGCGACATCTTCCTCGACGACATCACCGTCTCGCGTCGTCATGCGGAGTTCGTCCGCGACGACGCCGGGTACTCCGTCCGCGACGTCGGGTCCCTCAACGGCACCTACGTCAACCACGAGCGCATCGACGCCGCCCACCTCGCCAGCGGCGACGAGGTGCAGATCGGCAAGTTCAAGCTGGTCTTCCTGGCGGCGAGCGACGAGTGACACGGATGTGGACCGCTCGGAGGAGCCACGCGTGACGACGCGCAGCTACATGTCCATCGGCGACGTCCTGGCCCTGCTGCGCCAGGAGTTCCCCGACGTGACCATCTCCAAGATCCGCTTCTTGGAGAGCCAGGGCCTCGTGAACCCCGAGCGCACGCCCTCTGGGTACCGCAAGTTCTACGAGGCGGACGTCGACCGGCTCCGCTGGGTGCTCCGCCAGCAGCGCGAGCACTTCCTGCCGCTCAAGGTCATCAAGGGCAGGCTCGAGGCGGGCGGTGCCGCCGGCAGCGGCCAGGGCGGCACGACCGGTCCGGCCCCGGAGGCCGACGGCGGGCCGCGGACCCCCGACGCCGGGTCCCACACCTCCGACGCCGGGTCCCACACCTCCGACGCCGGGCGCCATCCTTCCCCCGCAGGGTTGCGGGTCGTCGCGCCCGGCGGTGCCGCAGGATGCGAGCCGGGGCCGTCACGACGGCACGGGACCGCTGGTACGGCAGCCGGGTTGCGGGGCGAGCCACCACCGGTCGCCGCCGTTGCGGGGCTCGGCATGCTGCCGGGCTTCGAGGTGCCGCGGTCCTCTGACCACGGAGCGGCTGCCGGCGAGCACGCTGCGGCCGCTACCGGGGAGCGCGGGC
>JAJZYI010000247.1 GCA_021798135.1 Actinomycetes bacterium
GCGCCGGGGTACGCAGGCGTGCCCGGCGTGCCGGGGCCGGTAACGGCGGGACCCCCGCCGGGAGCGCCCTACCCCGGGGGATGGCCGCCGCCGGGCGCGGTGGCACCGTACCCAGGCTGGCCACCGCCGGGTGGTGCGGTGCCGCCCCCGTGGACGGCGCCGACGCGCCCAGCCGGCGTGGGCTGGACGGCGCCGCGGGTGGTGGCCCTCGTCCTCGGCGTGCTGCTTGGCCTGGTGTCGTTCGGCGTGCTCGTCGCCGGCGCCGGCGCAACCTGGCTGGACAACACCCAGCGCGACCCGGCAGGGTACGTCGTGTCCGGGGTGCGCACGTTCGTGACCTCGACGTACGCGCTGACGAGCGATCGGATCGACCTCGGAGGTGCTGGGACGGTCGCTCCCAGCGGGATCCTGGGCACGGTGCGCGTCCGGGTGACCGCGACGGATCCGGCTCGTCCGGTCTTCGTGGGGATCGCGACGCACGCTGCCGCTGCCCGCTACCTGGCCGGCATCAGCCACGACACCGTCACCGACTGGGCCAGCGGGATCACCACGCTCCAGCCCGGTGCGCCCGGGCTGTCGCCCACCCTGCCGGGGTCCGTGCCCATCTGGGCGGCGCAGGCGTCGGGCACCGGCACGCAGACGGTCACGTGGACGCCGACCGCAGGCAACTGGACCGTCGTGGTGATGAACCCCGACGCTTCCCCGGGCGTGGCCGTTACGGCGGACGCCGGCGCCACCATCCCGGACCTCGGGTGGATCGGCATCGGCCTGCTCGTCGGCGGAGGCGTGCTGTTCGTGCTTGCCATCGCGCTGGTCGTGGTGCCGACGGTGCGGGCGAGCCGTCGCCCGGCGCCGCCAATGGCCCCGCCCGCTGCGCCGATGGCCCCGCCTGCGGCGCCGATGCCGCCTCCGGTCGTGCCGCCGACGGGGTGAAGCGCCCGCCGGTCGGGTGGCGAGCAGCGGCTCGCTCGGCACGTCGGTTGCTGTCCGGCTCGCTCGGCGCACCGCCTGGTGCCGGCTCGAGCGGCAACCCGGTCGCCGTCCGGCTCGGCGCCGGTGGTGGCTGACCGCGCCGTCGTGACCTGCTGCCGGCGGGGTCGTCGCGGACGACGTCCCGGCTCGCCGCCGGACGAGGCGAACGCTCGCTGGTGGGGCACTAGCGTCGGGGCATGGAGCTCTGGCACAACCCGCGCTGCTCCAAGAGCCGCGCCGCCAAGGAGATCCTGGATGCCTGTGGCGTCGACTACGTCGAGCGGCGCTACCTCCAGGACCCGCCCGACGCCGACACCCTCGACCGGGTGCTGCACGCGCTCGGCAAGGAGCCGTGGGAGATCGCCCGCATGGGGGAGGACGCCGCCGGCGAGCTGGGGCTCGCCGACAGGCCCCACGACCGCGCCGAATGGATCGCGCTCCTGGTAGCCAACCCGGTCCTGATCGAACGCCCGATCGCCGTCGCGGACGACGGCCGGGCGGTGGTCGGTCGCCCGCCCGAGGCGGTCGCCGGCCTGCTCTGACGATCCTGCCGGTGCCGGCACCCCGCGGCCACGCGGCTCGCGTAACCTGGCCGCACCGTGCCTCGCTCCGACCAGGTAGCTCCCGAGCTCGTCGAGGATCCGCAGCGCCTCGCCACGGTGCTGCAGGCGCTGGCGGGCGAGGACCGCTACGGCATCGACACCGAGTTCCACCTGGAGCGGACCTACCATCCCCGCCTGGCGCTCGTGCAGGTCGCCTGGGCTGATCGCGTCGCCCTCCTCGACCCGCTGGCCGTGGACATCTCGCCGCTCGGCGAGGTCCTGCGCGGGCCCGGGACGGCCGTCGTCCATGCCGCAGACCAGGACCTGACCGTGCTCGACGCCGCCTGCGGCGCGGTGCCGTCGTCGCTGTTCGACACGCAGGTGGCGGCCGGCTTCCTGGGCATGTCGACGCCCTCGCTCAGCCGCCTGACGGAGCGCATGCTCCGGGTGACGCTGCCGAAGTCGGACCGGCTCACCGACTGGGTGGCGCGGCCGCTCACCGCCAAGCAGCTGACGTACGCGGCGGGCGACGTGGCGCACCTGCTGGCACTGCACGACGTCATGGTCGAGCGCCTGCGGGCGCTCGGGCGGCTCGACTGGGCGCTCGACGAGTGCTCGCAGGTCCTGTCCGCGCCCCGGCGGCCAGCGGTGCCGGAGGAGGCGTGGTGGCGGATCCGCGACCACCGCCAGCTGCGCGGGCCGGCCAGGGGCGTCGCCCAGGAGGTCGCCGCCTGGCGCGAGCGCCGCGCCGCCGAGCTTGACCTGCCGCGCCGGTCGGTGCTGTCCGACCTGGCGCTGAGCGCCATCGTGCACCGCGCGCCGCGCAGCCGGGCCGAGCTGCAGGCCGTGCGCGGCGTGGAGGCCCGGCATCTCGCCAACGGGGCCGCCAGCGAGATCCTGGCCGCCGTCGCGCGCGGGCAGGCCCTGCCGGCCGACGAGCTCCGCCTGCCGCCCGAGGTCCGCGAGGAGCGCGCCGAGCCGGCCTTCGTGGCGGTCGCGTCCGGCCTGGTCCGCCAGATCGCCGACGAGCAGCGGTTCGACACCAGCCTGCTGGCCACCCGGGCCGACCTGTCCGACCTGCTGAACGGGGTCACGGGCCGGCTCGACCACGGCTGGCGCCGCCAGCTCGTCGGCGACCCGGTCCGGCGGCTCCTGTCCGGCGAGGTGGCGCTGGCCGTCCAACCCGGGCGGGGGCTGGTGCTGGAGCAGCGCTCGGGCGTGCCCGCCAGCCTCGGCGCCGAGCCAGGTGCTGGCGCCGAGGACGGCGCCGACGCTGTCGGTGCCGTCGCTGCCGGTGCCGTCGCCGACGCTGCCACCCGGTCCGATGCGGTAGCCGGTGCTGCTACCAGGTCTGATGCCGTCGTCGGCGTTCCTGCCGGGGAGGCCGTCGGCGGGACCGGCGCCTGACCGGGACCTGATCGCGCGCCCTGGTCGGGCGCCGACCGGGGCGGTGGCGGCCCCGGGGGCCGTGCCTCCGGGGGGTGCCGCCGGGCCGCCGGGCCGCCGGCCAGTCAGCCCGGCCCCGTGGCCACGGGTTGCTCAACTTCCGCGGCAGGTCGGCCGACGTGGAGGTATGCGGTACGCCGACGACGCGGCCCCCCAGGAGATGGTGCAGGCCGTGCTGGTCGACGGGATCATCGCCCAGTCGGTCGCGGTGCCGATCGTCGTGACCATCGCCGTTCTCGACATCGGGCACGAGCCCTGGGCCTCCCCCTGGGACCTGGCCGCGATCTCGCTCGTCGGGTTCTCAACCCTCTACGGCCTGGTCCTGACGGCGGTGCAGCGCCGCCGCCGGGGCATCTCGCTCCCGCCGGCGTGGGTGCCGTTCATGGTGCAGATGGCCGCCTTCGCGGCGCTCACCCTCCTGAACGTCTCCACCCACGCTCCGATGGGCTACTACATGCCGGTCCTGTTCCTCGGGCTGCTCTACACCTGCGAGTTCGGCGCGCTGTCGATGCGTCTGGTGACGCTCGGGGCAAGCGTGGCGCTGGCCGGCGTGGCCGCCTGGGCCGACGGCCTGCGCGGCATGGCGCTCGTCACCCTGGTCGTGATGTTCGCCTGGATCGGGGGCGTCATCGTCGTGCTCATGGGACACGTGGTGGGCGTCCTGCAGCGGGCGCTCGCCACCGGGCACCGCCTGCAGGCCCTGTCGGATGCCGTGGCCGGCGCCGACACGGTGGACCGCGGGCTGGAGATCGGCCTGCCGCTGGTCGACGCCGTGCTACCGGCCGAGCTGGTGCTGGTCGTCGAGCGGCGGCCCGGTGGCGCGCTCACGGGCGTCGCGAGCTGGCCGGCGGACGCCGAGACCGACCGGCTGCACGGCCTGCCGGAGCTGGTCCAGGCGCTGGACAGCGACGCCCCGGTGCTCACGGCGCAGTGGTGCGCCCTGCCGATCGGCTACCGCGACGGGGCCCAGCTGGCCATGCTGGTGCGCCTGCGGCGCCAGCGGGACCGGAGCGCCATCGGCATGCACGAGGCGGCACGCTCGCTGGCCGCCGCCATGCTGAAGATGACCAGCCGGGTGGCGTTCGAGACGATGCTGCGCCGGGAGGGCCGGACCGACACGCTGACCGGGCTCGGCAACCGTCGGGCGCTGCTCGAGCACCTGCACGAGGAGATGGTGCACGCCACGACCGACGGCCGGCCGCTCAGCCTGGCGATGCTCGACCTGGACCACTTCAAGCGCTTCAACGACGCGCACGGCCACGTGGCCGGGGACGCGCTCCTGCGCGCCATGGCCGCGCTCCTGCACAGCGGCGTCCGCGACCGCGACATGGTGGCCCGCTACGGCGGCGAGGAGTTCTGCGTGGTGCTGCCCGCCTCCGACCTGGACGCGGCCCGCGCGCTCGTCGACCGCCTCTGCAGCTCGGTGCGCACCAGCACCGATCTCGGCGGCGTGACCGTGTCGGCGGGCGTGGGTCAGTGGGACGGCGCCGAGGGCGCCGTCGCGCTCATCGAGCGCGCCGACAGGGCCCTGTACCGCGCCAAGCGGGCAGGCCGGGACCGGGTGGAGACCGCCGCCGTCGGCACCGCCTGCTGAGACCTGCCGTCGCGGGTGGCACCGCCGGCACACGCGCCACCCGGGCAGGACGGGTGCATGCGTGGACGGTGGCTGCGCAGAGTCGGCCCCTGGCTGACCCCTGCCCTGGTGGTGGCCGAGGTCGCGCTCGCCTCGTCGGGGCTGCTGCCGCTGCGCGAGGCCGTGGTCAGCGCTGTGGCCGTCGAGCTCGCCCTGTGGGTGGTGGTGGCGGCTCGCGTGGTGGCCGACGCCGTCGCCGACGTCCTGCTGTTCGCGCTCCTGCCGGGCAGCGCCTGGCGGTGGGCGGTGCTGGGCGCGCACGTGTACGCCCTGGTCGTCGCGGGCGGGCTGCACGCGTCGTTCGCCACCCGGCCGCACCTGGTCGTCGGTGGCAACCTGGTCGTTCGCGACGGGATCGTCCACGAGATCGTGATCCCGCTCGGCGCGAGCACCGCGGCCTGCAGCGAGCGCTCTCGTGCCATACGGCCCTGGTGGTGCCGCCGGGCGGTGCGGTCCGATGGGGGGAGGTGAGCACCGACGCGACGATCCCCGGTGGCGCGAGCAACGGCGCCGACGCGCCCGACGCCGGACGCCGTGGCGACCGCGGTGCTGGCCCGGGCGGCCGTGTCGACCGCGGTGCTGGCCCGGGCGGCCGTGTCGACCGCGGTGC